>DEWO01000163.1:4683-13222 GCA_002363695.1 Prevotella sp. UBA3208 | reverse complement strand
GATGTTTCGATATGTCGATGTTATTCCTTTATCTCCTCCAGGAAAATTCTGTCGAACACAGGGCGCATCTTGTCGGGAGCTACTATCAGCTGGCGAAGGTCGTTGAGCTTTCGCTCGTTTTCAGAGCCTTGTATCCATAGTCTGATATAGCCGTTGACACTGTATTTCTCGTTCATGTGCTGCATGAACCGGCGCCAATGTCCCTCAGTATCCAGTTCGGGGTAGTTGCTCAGCCCATATTGGATGGTGCGACGGATGACGGTCTCCGGCTCTATGTCCCTGTCGGCTTCTGCCACAATCTTGCCATAGACGCTTCGGGGAGCTCTTGACGCTGAGGCGCGATGGTCTTCCACGGCCTCCTTCATCAGCTTCAGCTGTTCAGCAGAGAACCAACGTTTCAGCCGGGCATCCTGCATGAGAATTTTGCCGCTGGTGATGTGGTGGACAGCCCGTGGCCCTGAGAGGCCGAGGTCGTGATAGGCCGCTATGACGTATGCCATATTCAGGTCGGCCCCAATCTTGCGTGCCAGGTCGAGCGAGCGTCGTATGACGCGCGTGGCGTGCTCCATGTTGTGGCCTTTGTCAAAAGCCGCATATTGCGGCAGAATCTGCGTCTCCACAAATTCCACCAGGTCGAGTGAGGGATTCTGCGTCATCATCCTATTTTAATTAAAGAAGTTCCACGAAACACCGAAGCGCAGCGTCCTTCCGTTCATGGGGTAGTGGGGAGTCAGGAAGTACATCTTGTTGCCGGAACCCGCGTTGACGTGGCTCATAGCAACAAAGAATCGGGCACGCTTCAGGTGGAAGTTGGCGTAGACGTCCACATAGGGATAAGCGCCCAGTTTGACACGGCTGTCGGCATTCTTCTGTACGGCAAACTGTCCGATGTATGGCAGGTAGTCAGGAGCGTCGTACTCTGTGAAGTAAGTCACGTTGGCACCCAGTTCCGTACTCAGCACGCGGGCTATCTTGAACTTCAGGTAGAGGTTGCTGAACACATTCAGCTTGGGCAGGCTCAGCACGTCCTGATTGCTGGAGTTCTGGAAAGTGATAACGTTCTCCCAGTTGAGCACGCCTATACGGAAGTGCTGCATCAGCTGGGCAGTCAGGATGTTGATGCTGGAACCTTCCTGATAGACGCCGCCCGTCAGTCCTATGCGGTTCTGTTTTCCGTCCAACGCATAGTCCATACCAAAGTAGGTGTAGTTCTTAATCTGAGTGACGGCCACGCGCAGATGGGTATTCGTCTTGCGGTAGCTGAACAAACCCTCAACGTGTGCCCTGGTCTCCTTGTCGAGCGACGTGTCCCACCAGAGAAACTTGGAGTGATAGCTCTCCTGGAATGCGCCTGGCTGTGTGCGGTGCAAGTATGCCTTGGCAGCCAGTGTCAGCGTGTCGCCAAAGAGGCGGAAGTTGACATCGGTATTGAAATCCAAGGCCAGCGAACCGGCATCCATACCCGTCACGCCCAGTTCGGCAATCAGGTTGAAGTGGAAGGTGTTGCCCTGCGTTCTTGACAGTTGTCCGCCCACGTTCAAGCTGTGTCCTGTCCGCTTGCCCATGACGTAACCCGTACTGTCGGCATTGAACTCCGGCATCTTGAAGCTGCGGTTCTCGTACGACACAAAGCCCTTCAGGCCTGCCTTCATGTACTTGTTGAAACCTTCCAGCAGGGCAATGGCGAAGGTGTTCTTGATAGACAGGTATTTGGTCTTGTCGTATATGGAGTCTTGGCTGTAGATGCCTTCATCGTTGTGCTCGTAATATTTCTTAGCGTAATAGTCGGAGGGGGTCTTATAAGCCTGATAGATGCGGTCGTGGTTGTTGATTTCAACCGTGTGGATGAAACTCGTTACGGGCACGAACTCCCGCTTCATGGTGGCATCAATGGAGTCTTGTATCTCCTTGGCGTGCTTCAGGCTGTCCAGCTGTGCCTGCGACCCCACCTTGATGCGGGTGCTGTCAGAAAGGATAGGCTTCTTGCCGGCTTCTGGAGCATCTCCCATGATGGCGGCACCGTCAGGCCGTCCGGCGGGTCGGCTGTCCTGCACCTTGGCTCCTTTTCGCCCAGACTCCATGGGTTGGTCTTTGCCGCGTTCTTCGCGTTCTTTCTTCTGCTGGGCAGACTTCAGGGCAAACTGCTTGGCCTTGATTTCCTCTTCGGTCATCTTGACCTTGCGGTAGAAACCGAGGTTATAACGGTGCGACAGAAAGAAGTGCTGCGAGTTGTTGCGGTTCCAGTTGGACGAGAGCACCGTGGGTATTTCGTCCTCGTTGAATGCCGACTCCTGAGCCTCGGGGTGGGTGATGTATTCGTCGTTGATGATGCCGCCGCTCTCCGTGGCCTTGCGGTGGTGGAAGGTGAGCAGGGAGTGCATCTGATACTGGTCACCGATGTAGGAACCGAACAGTGTCGCGCGGAAGTGCGAGTTGTTCTGGTTGGCATAGTAGCCCGTGGCATAGTGATAATCCAGGTCGAACCCCATTCCTACACGCTTGCCGGCGTTGACGGCAAACTTGGCGTCAATGTGGTCTTCACCGTTCTGCTTGTCGCCACACGTTTCGTAGGTGATGTGGGTGTAGGGTGACAAGGTGTTGACGAACAGAAATTCGTCGGGCTGCTTGGTGGTAAAGCTGTAGGGCTGAGTGAAATAGAACTGGCTGGTTTCCGGACGGTCAATGAAGATGCGGTTGATGCGCGGCGTATAGTTGTTGCCCAGCGTGTTGTACTGTCCGTAGAGTCCTGTGGCATAGATGCTGTTCTGGTATAGGTGCGGCACGGTGTCTGGCTCGCTGGGAATGACATCGCCAAAGCGGCGGTCAATTTTCCAGAACCGTAGCCCGATGGGCACTTCCTTGTTCTGCTTCGTGGTGTCGCGCCGGTTCGGATTGAAACTGCCGTTGTTGCCAAACTCGTCGCGCTGGGTGATGTTACCATTGGGGTCCATCTGGTTATACACCTGAGCCTGCATGGAAAAGACTGTGCCGACCAGTAACGAAAGCAGTATAAATGTTTTCTTCATACTTTAAACATACGCAGAGTAGCCTCTGCAAACTTGATCACCATCGAAATCAGGATGATGTAGATGCCCGTTTCCTGATGGTGGGTAAAATAGAATACCAAACCGACAACAGCACCTATCATGAAGATGATGTTCAGCCAGTTGCGGATGACATCTGTATTCATTTCAGCAGCGATTCGATTTTGTTGAACAGGAAATCCTTGCGGTCAATGGTCTTGCGGCGGAACTTGCCCGTCACGGGATAGAGCTTGGTGTTCTTCTTGTTGACGGCGTCGTCGTCCGTAATCCAGCCTTCGGCCTTCAGCCGCTGCGGATTGCGCTGCTCTTCGTACAAATAGCGAATGTGGCTCAGCGTCACTTCTGCCTTGCCGTCCTGACAATGAGCGTCCAGAACGTACATGAAGCGTGTCTGGTCAAGCACGATAGCCGTTTTCCTGAACACCAGCCACTCCTCAAAGTTGGCGCCTACCTCGTAGTTCACGCTATCGTTGACTATCAGCTGGTTGTTAATCTGGTTTTTCTCACGTCCCATTTTCTGCAAGTAGCCTCTGATGGTACGGAAGATTTCGGCTGCACTCTTTCCGGGTGCTTCGATGGTTTTGCTGAACACCACCTTGCCGTCGACCTCGGGAACGGCGCCGCGCAGATATTTTGCGTCAGGATTTACTTTCTGCACCTTTGCTTCCACTTCTTCCTCTTCAGGACGCTCCCAGGTGTTATCCTGAGCACACATGGTTACTGGCACCAGAGCCAGCACGAACATCAAGATTTTTTTCATCGCGGTATGTCTTTTTGTTTTATTTTTCGTGCAAAAGTACGAATATTATTCTAAATACGGTGCTACTGTCTGCTATTTTTTTACCTTTTTAACCACTCTGCTTACATAGCCCTTTTCCACGCTACTTCAATTCCAGCTCTTTTTGCAGTCGGATTATCTCGTCACGATACTGTGCAGCTTGCAGGAAGTCGAGTTTTTTGGCAGCGGCCTTCATCAGGCGTGTAGTCTCCTGGATGCTCTTCTCCAGCTGTGGGCGGGTCATGCGCTCAATAATGGGGTCAGCGGCAAAGGCTGCTTCCGAGGGCCCGATGTAGGCGGTAGTGGCCAGGGGCGCGTCGTTTTTGTCGTCGCCCACGAATTGGCGTAAGTCGCTTTGCTTCAGGGCTTTCTGTATTTGCTTCGGGGTAATGCCGTGCTCTTCGTTATATCTGAGCTGCTTGGTGCGGCGGCGCAGGGTCTCGTCGATGGTGAGTTGCATTGAGGCGGTGATGCTGTCGGCATACATGATGACCTTGCCGTTGACATTGCGGGCCGCACGTCCGGCAGTCTGCGTCAGCGAACGGTGCGAGCGCAGGAAACCCTCTTTATCAGCATCGAGAATGGCCACCAGCGATACTTCGGGCAGGTCCAATCCTTCGCGCAGCAGGTTGACGCCTACCAGCACGTCATAGGTGCCGTTGCGCAGGTTCTCCAGTATCTTCACACGGTCCAGTGTTGTCACCTCGCTGTGGATGTATGCCGTCTGAATGTCGTGGTTCAGCAGATACTCCGACAGTTCTTCGGCCATGCGCTTGGTCAGCGTGGTCACCAGCACGCGCTCCTTGCGCTGGATGCGCTGTTGTATCTCTTCCATCAGGTCGTCTATCTGGTTCTCCGTGGGGCGCACCTCAATCTCTGGGTCTAACAGCCCCGTAGGACGTATCACCTGTTCTACCACCACACCCTCTGACTCCTGAAGCTCGTAGTCGGCTGGGGTGGCCGAGACATAGATGACCTGATGAGTCATCTGCTTGAACTCGTCAAAGGTCAGCGGGCGGTTGTCAAAGGCTGCGGGCAGACGGAATCCGTACTCTACCAGATTGGTCTTGCGGGCACGATCGCCGCCATACATGGCCCCAATCTGGGGCACCGTGACGTGGCTCTCGTCAATCACTAACAAATAGTCTTCGGGGAAGAAGTCGAGCAGGCAGTAGGGGCGTTCGCCTGCCTGGCGCCCGTCGAAATAGCGTGAGTAGTTCTCAATACCAGAACAGTGCCCCAGTTCCTTGATCATCTCCATGTCGTACTCCACGCGCTCCTTGATGCGTTGGGCCTTGATGGCATCACCTTGCTCCTCGAAGAAGGCCACTTGCTGCACCAGGTCGTCCTGTATGTGGCGGATGGCTATGTTGGTTTGCTCTTGGGTGGTCATGAACAGATTGGCAGGGTAGAGCTTATATTCCTCGAACGTAGCCATGCGCTGCATGGTGATGGCATCCAGTTCCTCGATGGTGTCTATCTCGTCGTCCCAGAAGGTAACGCGCAACACCACCTCCGAGTAGGCCATGGCAATGTCGATGGTGTCGCCCTTGACGCGGAAGTTTCCGCGCTTCAGTTCCAGGTCGTTGCGGACATAGAGTGCGGCAACCAATTTTCTTAACAAGGCATTGCGGTCAAGGATTTGTCCACGATGAATTTCGATGATGTTCTCGTTCAACGCTACAGGGCTTCCCATACCGTAAATACACGAAATAGAAGATACAACAACGACGTCTTTTCTTCCTGACATTAAACTGCTTACCGCTCGTAGCCTCAGCTTGTCTATCTCCTCGTTGATGGCCAAATCCTTCTCGATGTAGGTGTCTGACGTGGGCAGATAAGCCTCCGGCTGGTAGTAGTCATAATAGCTGACATAGTACTCGACGGCATTGTCGGGAAAGAAGCCCCGCATTTCCTCGTACAACTGGGCGGCCAGCGTCTTGTTGTGCGACAGGATGAGGGTGGGTTTGTTGACATTGGCTATGACGTTGGCCACGGTAAAGGTCTTGCCTGACCCCGTCACACCCAGCAGCACTTGAGAACGGTCTCCGCGTTCCAATCCGTCTGTCAGTTGACGGATAGCCTCGGGTTGGTCACCCGTAGGCTGGTATTTTGATGTTAAAAGGAAGTTCATGGAGGGCAAAGGTACGAAATAAATCATAATTTACGCCCTTATTCCCTAATTTTTATCAAAAAACCTTTGGTTTTACAATGAAAATGCGTAATTTTGCACGTCAAATTGCAAAATCAATGAAGAGAAACTGTATCATAGCGCTATGCATGGCCGTCCTGCTGTCAGGATGTGCCCATGAGTTCAATAACGTCTATAAGTCGAATGACAATCAGTATAAGTACGAGTATGCCAAGCAATGCTTTGCCCTCGGCAAGTTCCAGCAGGCAGCCACGCTGTTGCAGGAACTGGTGACCGTGCAGAAGGGTAGGCAGAATGCTCAGGAGAGTCTCTACATGCTGGGGATGGCGCAGTTCTGCAACAGGGATTACGAAGCTGCCAGCGCCACCTTCAAAAAGTATTTCCAGAGTTACCCCAAGGGTGACTATGCCGAGCAGGCTTCCTTCTATACCGGACAGTCGCTCTTCCAGAGTATGCCCGACCCCCGTCTGGATCAGTCGTCAACCATCGGAGCCATCAATGCTTTCCAGAACTTCATGGATTACTATCCCGACTCACCGCTGCGTGAGAAGGCTCAGAGCCAGCTGTTCGTCCTGCAGGACAACCTCGTCATGAAGGAATACTTGGCTGCCGAACTGTATTATAACTTAGGTGGCTACTTTGGCAACATCAACGCCAATACCGAGTCCAACTACGAGTCGTGCATCATTACCGCCCAGAACGCCTTGAAGTCTTATCCCTTCAGTTCGTTGCGCGAGAAGTTCTCCATCCTCATTATGAAGTCGAAGTTCGAACTGGCCCAGAACTCCAGCGAGGAACGCCGTGTGGAGCGTTTCCGCGATGCTGAGGACGAGTGCTACGGATTCCTCAACGAGTTCCCTGAGTCCGAGGAGCGCAAGACTGCCGAGAAGTATATCGTCAAGTGCAAGAAAGTCACAGGCGACTAATATATATTCGTAAATCGTAAATCGTTAAATTGTAGATAATAGACATGGATTACAAGAAATCAAAAGCACCGGTGAACACCGTAACCCGCAACATCATGGACCTTTGCCAGGAGACCGGCAACATCTATGAGAGTGTAGCAATCATCTCTAAGCGTGCTAACCAGATTAGTATGCAGATTAAGGAAGACCTCAGCAAGAAGCTGGCTGAGTTCGCATCCTATAACGACTCGCTGGAGGAAGTCTTCGAGAATCGTGAGCAGATAGAAATATCACGCTACTACGAGAAGCTGCCCAAGCCCTCGCTGCTGGCTACGCAGGAGTTTGTTGAGGGCAAAATCTACTGGCGCGACCCCGCAAAGGATGCTCAGGAGGTTCAGACCGACTAATCCGCAAACGCTATGATCCAACGCAAACAGACGCTTTTTCTGCTCGTGGCAGTCATTCTGGGCGTAATCACTCTTTCGCTGCCCATTGCGACGGTGACTGACCAGGGACTTACCGTCAGCCAGATTTACAACCTGTTGTGGCTCGACAGCCAGCATGTTGCCCACTTCGGTGTATGGCCTCTCTTTGCCATTCTCCTCGTGGCTTCGGCACTCAGTCTCTATACCATATTTATATATAAGCACCGTCCGCTGCAGGCTACACTTTGTCTGGCAAGTATGGCACTTGATATAATATGGTATATAGCGCTCATCGTTGTCAGCAAGACGCAGGCTCCAGATGCCCTCAACTTCCATCTGGATTTTCCGGCAGCCTTTCCTGCCGTCAGCGCCATTCTCTGCTTCATGGCCCGCAAGGGAGTGCTGGCCGACGAGAAGCTGGTTCGTGCCGCTGACCGCATCCGGTAAGCAATTTTTCAATCTCTTTCCAAGGGGGTAAGTATAACATTAAAACAATTAGCTATTATGGCAGAAATGAATTTTGGTGGCGTTATTGAAAATGTAGTCACCAGCAAGGAGTTCTCACTCGAGAAAGCACGTGAAGTATTGAAGGACGAAGTCATCGCCGTCATCGGTTATGGTGTGCAGGGGCCCGGACAGGCTTGCAACCTGCGCGACAACGGTTTTAACGTGATTGTCGGCCAGCGTCAGGGCAAGACTTACGACAAGGCAGTTGCCGACGGCTGGGTGCCCGGCAAGACGCTCTTCTCTATCGAAGAGGCAGCAGAGAAGGGTACCATCCTGTGTATGCTGCTCTCAGATGCTGGTCAGATGCAGCAGTGGCCTACCATCAAGCAATATCTGAAGCCCGGCAAGACGCTGTACTACAGCCACGGTTTCGCTATCAACTGGAGCGATCGCACGGGTGTGGTACCCCCGAAGGATGTCGACGTCATCATGGTGGCTCCCAAGGGTTCTGGCACGAGCCTGCGCACGATGTTCTGCGAGGGCCGCGGCCTGAACTGCTCGTATGCCGTCTATCAGGATGCCAGCGGCAAGGCTAAGGAGAAGACACTGGCCTTCGGTATCGGTATCGGTGCCGGCTACCTGTTCGAGACAACCTTCCAGCGCGAGGCTACCTCAGACCTGACTGGTGAGCGCGGAAGCCTGATGGGTGCCATCCAGGGCTTGCTGCTGGCTCAGTACGAGGTGCTGCGTGAGAATGGTCATACTCCCTCGGAGGCTTTCAACGAGAC
>DEWO01000163.1:4375-4588 GCA_002363695.1 Prevotella sp. UBA3208 | reverse complement strand
AGAGCCTTGGCCCGCTCTTCGGTGCAAAGGGTATGGACTGGATGTACGCCAACTGCTCGACCACCGCACAGCGCGGTGCACTGGACTGGGCTCCCCGCTTCCACGACGCCATCAAGCCCGTCATGGAGTGGCTCTACTACTCGGTGAAGACCGGCAACGAGGCTCAGATTACCATCGACGCCAACTCGAAGCCCGACTACCGTCAGGGTCTGG
>DEWO01000163.1:0-4323 GCA_002363695.1 Prevotella sp. UBA3208 | reverse complement strand
GGTCTGGAGAAGGAACTGGAGGCTATGCGCAACCAGGAGATGTGGCGTGCCGGCGAGACCGTTCGCAAGCTGCGTCCCGAGTATCAGGAAGACTAAAGAATTTCATTGTTGTTAATGATTCGCCTCGCGTGTGCTATTTTGCCCGCGAGGCGAAAGTATAGAATCCCATGCGGTGGGTGACACTGTGTGGGATTTTCACTTATCGTAGACCCGAAAAGTGGGATGCCTCGCCTTCTTTGATTATTCTCGCTTTTTTCTTTGGCGTTATGAAAAGATTCGCTACCTTTGCAGACAGTGTTTTCAAAATCGGAGAATGCACGTATGAAGTGTGACAATCATAAGACTGCGGATATGGAAAATCTTCAACAGATAACCCGTCGCGTGTGTGGCATTGCCCGCGAGGCGGGGGCGTATATCAGGAAAGAGCGTGAGGGCTTCTCCGTGGAGAGGGTGGAGCGCAAACATGCCCACGACTATGTGTCGTATGTGGACAAGGGTTCGGAGGCGCGCATTGTCAAGGCGCTGCGCGGGCTGGTGCCCGAGGCGGGGTTCATCACCGAGGAGGGGCTGGCGACCCATGCGGACGAGCAGCTGCTGTGGGTGGTCGACCCGCTGGACGGTACGACGAACTTCATTCACGGCTTTGCGCCCTATGCGGTCTCCATTGCCCTGATTAGGGGCAGGGAGATACTGCTGGGCGTGGTCTATGAAGTCTGTGCCGACGAGTGTTTCTACGCGTGGCAGGGCGGGGGCGCATTCTTGGACGGAAGTTGCGGGACGGTTGGCGGGAGATGCGAACCGGATGGCGGAAGATGCGAACGGTTGCACGTGGGGCAGAGCAGCATCGGCGATGCGCTGTTGTGCCTGCAACTGCCTTATAACAGCGACGCCTACAAGCCCGTCATCAGACAGCTGATACAGCACTTCTACGGCAACGTGGGCAGCATCCGCATGATAGGCTCGGCGGCCATGGCCCTGTGCTACGTGGCCGCTGGCAGGCTGGACGCCTATGCCGAACGCTACATCGGCCAGTGGGACTACATGGCGGGAGCACTGATAGTCATGGAGGCTGGCGGCCGGGTGACCAGCTACGACGGCGACGACTGCTTCATGCAGGGCGACAGTGTGGTGGCCACCAATGGGGTGGTGCACGAGGACTTGATGAAAGGACTGGCAGCGGCCCGTCAGGCTTTAGTGAGATAGCTGTCTTCCTGGAGAATCTGCTCTTCACGCAGCAGGCTCTCCAGCGCGGCATTGACTTCCTCCGTCGGCAGGTGCAGGCGGAGGATTTCCGTTGTGTGATGGCGCTGACCGTCGGCCAGCAGGCTTAGAATCTGCTGGCAGGCGTCACGTTGCCCCTCCTGAGTGACCAGCCGCCCCTCGCCGGCCAGACAGACGTCGCACTGGTGACAGTCGTGGCTCGTCGTCTCGCCGAAGTACCGGAGCAACAGGCGCGAACGGCAGGTGTCGGTGCTCTGCGCATAGTGTAGCATGGACTGGATGTGCAGTCGGTACTGCTCCTGACGGTCCTCATAGACCTCACGCGACAGGCGGATGCTCGCCTGGTCTTCGCGGCGCTGCAGGTAGCGGATGTAGGGTACCTGCTTGCGGGGAATGAAGCTGATGAGGTGCCGCTGAGAGAGGCTTTTCAGGATGTCGTAGGTCTGTGGCTGGGTCAGACCGGCCTGACGGGCTACGATGCCCTCGTCTATATAGCCATAGTCGGCAAACAGCCCGCCATAGTTGCGCAGCAGCGACACAATGACCCGTTCCTCGTCGGGCGATACCTGATGGAGACGGTAGAGGTCGTCACGGCTGACCAGAAAGCGGACGCGGGCCTGGTGGTCGGCTTCCTCGTCATAGTCTATATAGCCTGCCCGCTGTAATATCTGCAGGGCACTATGGACGCGAATGGGGAAGTGGCGGAAGCGCTGGCAGAACTCCTCGATGTTGAATTCGCGGCTCACGCCGTAGCCGTCGCCCACGGCTATCTGGTAGTAATAAGCCAGGTGCTCGTAGACCTCGCGGATATAGTCGCGTGGCGGAAAGGTGTCGTCAATGCGCTTGGTCAGCTTGCCGTTGTCGCTGTTGTTGTAGAGCAGGATGGCCTGCGCCGGCTGGCCGTCGCGCCCGGCACGTCCGGCTTCCTGGAAGTAGGCTTCCAGCGAGTCCGGGCAGTCGTAGTGTACCACCACGCGCACGTCGGGCTTGTCAATACCCATGCCGAAGGCGTTGGTGGCTACCATGATGCGCACCCGGTCGTGCTGCCAGTCGCGCTGTCGGCTGTCCTTGTCTGCGTAGTCGAGCCCGGCATGATAGAACGTGGCACTGAGGCCCGCCTCGCCGAGCTGCTCGGCAATCTCGCGTGCATGGCGGCGGCTGCGGACATAGACAATGGCGGCACCCGGCTGCTGCTCCAGAATGTGAATGAGCTCGTAGTGCTTGTCGGGCGTGTTGCGGACAAGGTATGCCAGGTTCTTGCGCTCGAACGACATACGGAAGACGTTCTTCTGCCTGAACTCCAGCCGTTCCTGAATGTCGTCCACCACCTGGGGCGTTGCCGTGGCGGTAAGCGCAAGGACGGGGACACCGGGCAGCAGGTGGCGGATGGCGGCAATCTCCAGATAGCTGGGACGGAAGTCATAGCCCCACTGCGAGATGCAGTGAGCCTCGTCGACGGTGATGAACGACACGCGCATATGGCGCAGCTTGGTCTGGAAGAGCTGTGAAGACAGCCGCTCGGGCGACACATATAATAGTTTGGTGGAGCCAAGGATGCAGTTCTCGAGGACGCGCAGGATGTCGTCGTGCTGCATTCCGCTGTAGATGGCTGCCGCCCGTATGCCTGTCTGGCGCAGGTGGTGCACCTGGTCTTTCATCAGCGCAATGAGCGGCGTCACTACAATGCAGACACCTTCCATTGCCAATGCCGGCACCTGGAAGGTGATGCTCTTGCCGCCACCAGTAGGCATCAGGCCTAAGGTGTCGCGTCCCAGACCGATGGACTCGATGATGTCGCGCTGGATGCCACGAAAGTCGTCGTAGCCCCAATAGTGTTTGAGAATGTCGCGATAACTACTCATCCTCACTGGGGCGGATGTCTTCTATCTGTAGTTGTATCTCGCCGCGCTTGTACGTATTTTCCTCGATGGTGTAGACAATGTCGAACGAGCGCTTGGACTTGATGTAGCGGGCTGCCGCACTCTGACCGAAGGCAATGCCGTTCATGACGACAGCCGACTTCGAGTCGACGAGCTCCAGCTTGATGTGCTCCTGATGGCGTCCCACCACTTTGGAGGTCCCGTAGTCGTAGACATTGCGCGTCAGGAACAGGGGCTTCTCGTTGGCAGGACCGTGAGGAGCCAGTTTCTTCAACTCGTTGAGCAGCCGCTTGTTGATGTTCTGGAAGTCGAGCTCCATATCAATATCCAGCGTCTGCTGCGTCTGTTCGGGCATGATGTGATTGCTGACATATTCCTGGAAACGGCGACGGAACTCGGGAATGTTCTCCTGCTTGAGGGTCAGGCCGACGGCATAGGTGTGGCCGCCGAAGTTCTCCAGCAGGTCGCGGCACGACTTGATGGCCTCATAGATGTCGAACCCTGCCACCGAACGCGCGGAGCCTGAGGCCACGCCGTTGATGATGGTCAGTACCACTGTGGGACGGAAGTAGAGTTCGGTCAGACGGGAGGCCACAATGCCTACCACGCCTTTCTTCCAGCCTTCGTCATAGAGCACGATGCTCTGCATGTGCTGCTGGCTCTCCAGACGCTCAACAATCTCGTTGGCCTCTTCCGTCATCTGCTTGTCCACATCACGGCGCTGGTCGTTATACTCGTTGATGCGTATGGCCTCTGTCAGAGCCTTCTGCAGGTCTTTCTCCACCAGCAGCGTCACCGTTTCCGTGCCGTTCTGCATACGCCCCGAGGCATTGATGCGAGGGCCTATCTTGAACATGATGTCACTCATGGTCAGTTCGCGTCCCGTCAGTCCGCAGATGTCAATGATAGCCTTCAGACCTACCGATGGAGCCTGATTGAGTTGCTTGAGACCATGGAAGGCCAGTGTGCGGTTCTCACCGTCAATGGGCACCAGGTCGGCAGCAATGCTCAGGGCACAGAAGTCGAGTAGGGGAATCAGCCGCGAGAAGGGAATGCCGTTGTTCTTGGCAAAGGCTTGCATGAACTTGAATCCCACGCCACAGCCGGAGAGGTGGTGGTAGGGATAGGTAGAGTCAGTACGCTTAGGGTTGAGAATGGCCACGGCGGGGGGCATAACGTCGTCAGGAACATGGTGGTCGCAGATGATGAAGTCTATGCCACG
>DEWO01000024.1:8222-16057 GCA_002363695.1 Prevotella sp. UBA3208 | reverse complement strand
TGCCTGTGGATTTGTTTTTTTATACTTGGAGATTTGTTTTTCTATGCCTGAGGATTTTATGTTTCCAACTTAGGAACATATGTACCCAACTTAGGAACACATGTCTCCAACTTGGAAACATGTGTACCTAACTTGGAAACATAACTTTCCTGCCTATCTAAATTCTTTTTCCTCTCTTACAAAGAATTAATGCAGAGGTAAGAAAAAAAACCTTCTGATGATAGTCTTCCTATTGTAGCATCTGGAGAAGTTCTGATAGTTCTTCTATTGTCTGGGGATTGGAAACGATGGAGCCGTTCTTGTCAATGACGACGGTTTCGGGCCATGAGTTGATACCATAGACTCCGGCGGCTTTGGTGGTCAGCTGGGGCCAGGGCAGTCGTTCTTCCTTTACGCGCTCTTTCCAGCGCTGGCCGTTATCCATGCCGTCCGTAGACAGACTGACTATCTGCAATCCCTTCGTCGCATGATATTGGTCATAAAGCGTGCGCAGCTGTGGCAGGATGTCATACTCCTCAGAATGCCAGCTCTCCCAGAAGTGTAGCACCACATAGCCCTGCCCGATGTATTCCTTCAGCTGGTGATACTCGCCCAAGGTGTCTGCCAGCAGGATGTCTGTATAGCGAGTGTTGGGACGACGCTTCTCCAGCCCGGCAGCATACTCACGCACAGGAGCCAAGTGCGGGTGGTTGGCATAGCGGTAGTCTGGTCGCAGGAATGGCTTCAGTTCGTCGTAAGTCAGTTCGGTATAGTTGCGGAAGAGTGCATAAGTGGCCAGCAGACTGTCCTTGCCGGAGAAGATGGTCTGACGGAAACGTTGGATTCTCTTTTGCGTAGCTTCGTCTAATTCTTTCTTATCCTTGAGGCTTAGCATCCACAGCCGTTCTGTCTCT
The DNA here is from genome assembly GCA_002363695.1 of Prevotella sp. UBA3208. The sequence goes on along the minus strand of DEWO01000024.1, from coordinate 15,164 downwards.
GCCCTGTTTACGAAGTCGTTGCGACGAACCGATGCTTTAGAACTTTTCGCGGAGCGATGAGGCAGGTCAATGCTTACAGGCTGTCCGTCGACCCAGAAATAGGTGGTGTTCAACTGGTCGGCAGTCAGATAGCAAACCTCATCCTTTGGCAACTGGCAGGTGAACGAGAAGCGCCCGTTCTTGACGGGATATTTCCCCATGTACTCATGAACCACGAGGCGCCTGAGCGTCACGCTGTCTGCGTCTTTTGGTGCAATTCCGCTAATCTGGCATTCCACCAGTTGCAGGTCGGGTGATTGGTTGACGATGAGGGAGTTGTAGCTGACAACCTTGCGTGCCTGTGTTGTGGTAGCCGTTGATGACTGAATCATTGCAGGACGTTTCTGCTGCTTGCTCTCTTTCTGGTAATACTCGCTCTTCTTGTAGAGCGTATAGCAGGTATAGGCAAACATGTCTTTGTGACGTTGCCCTTTGGCCTCGTCGACAAAGGGATTGATGATGCCTATCAGCGTGTTGTACTGCTCGTAGGTCAGTCTGTTGGGGTAGCCCTCACACATCTTGTGCAGAATGACCACTGCAGCCGTCTTGCCTCCTTCCGTCTCGCGTTGGTAAATGTCGCAAGTGCTCCGCACCTTGGCTAACAGTTCTTCGTAGGTTTTCGGCGCAGTAGGCTCAGCGGCATATTCTGCCGTTCCGCTATAAGAGATGGGCGCAATGGGCTGGACGAACGGTGTGCCATCCTTTTTCTTGCACCACACTTCATACACCTTGCCGTTCATCATCCAGTGGTTGCCAGCCTGTAGGTCGGGGATGATGCGCTGTTCCCAGACCAAGATGACGGCATAGGCATGGCCATTGGACTCATCGAAGGCTATCAGGCGGACGCGTTGCCGCAGGTCGAACTTGACGTTGAAGCTGATGCCGCCATACTTGCTGCCATAACTGATTCTCACGCCACGCATCAGCGGCAAGCCCTCCGAACCGTTATGGATATAGGCCTCCTTGGCATGAACCGTCTCTTGGCGCAGGGTCTGCTCCAAGGCTCGCAGGTGGTTGAACAAGAGCGTAGAGTCGGTGCTGTTCTCCACGGCAAACATCATGCTAAAATTGTATAAGGTGGTTTTGCTGCCCGTCACCTCGTCGCTGTTGATGACTACACCTTTGCTGACGTTGTACTCGCCAGCGGCCACAAAAGCCTCTATCTTCTCATGAATGCGCTGGGCGGATTCACTCACCTGTGCCTGTCCTGTCAGCAGAATCAGCAGGCAGGCTGCTGTTGTCAATAGTCTATTCTTCATTTTCAGTCGTGTTTACATTGTTAGTATTAATGGCCTCCATGGGACGGCCGTCCTTGTCGAGCTGGTGAAACAGATAGTTGTTGACAATGCGCTGCAGTCGCTCGTCAGCGTGTATCAGTTTCTGCATCCGTTCTATATAGAGACTTTCGTCCACTTGGGTCAGTTCGCGTTCTATCTTGGCGATATAGTAGTCGAGGCTGTCGGCAGTCGAAGAAACACGCGTTTTTCCCGTCAGCACTCGGCTACTAATTGTATAGGTTCTTGGGGTATTTCTATCAGGTGCGGAATTGGTTCCAGCCGGGTGTGGAGTTGGTTTCGGTGACGTACGGATTATTTCGTTCTGCGTAGTTCTTTTTTCTTCCTTCATGTTCTGATTTATGTTTAGCATGAGGAACAGCAGAACACTGGCGGCAACGGCTATTGCCGAGAAGATGTAGAGTCTGGCTCGACGGGCAGGTCGTCTTCCCGGCTCGTCATTGGCGGGCAGTGCATCCATGTCAGGCAAGCTGTCCATGATGCGGTCTGTCAGCTCGTCAGGATGGCTGATGTCAGGCTGTTGTTGCAGCTGGGTCAATATGTCGTCAATCTTCTTCATATCCTAAATCCTTTAGTCGTTTACGTATGGTCTGGCGGGCCACATACAGGTTGCTTTTCAACTGTCGGGCATCCATATCTGTGATTTCTTCAGCCTCCTGCAGGGAGAGTCCTTCGAGTTGGCAGAGGGTGAAGGCAATGCGCTGCTTCTCACTCAGCCCCTCAGCCAGCAGTCGCACGACGGCTGTCCACTCTGCGTTTTCCAATTGTCGCTGGCTGTCGGCAGATGCGAAACGGTGTAACATACATTCATCATCAGGTAGAGGAATAAATGACTTTTTACGTTTCAGCCGGTCCAGACACAGTCGCGTGGCTATCGTGTAGAGCCATGTCCTGAATGGCTTCTGTGGGTCGTAGCTTCTGATGCTTTGCCAGACACGGATAAAAGTGTCCTGCACCACATCTTTCGCCTCTTCCTCATCGGCCAGCATCTTCAGTGATAGCGAGAACACCATGCGCTGGTAGTTCTTCACTACCTCGCGAAACGCGGCCTTGTCGCCGCGCTGGCATCGTGCGATGATTTCGCTGTCTGTCTGTATCATTTCTATTGCTGGCCTGTCTTTTATTAAGTATACGATATCGGACGGCAAAAGTCAAAAAGTAATTTATCAAAAGATATTTGTATCGGAACCACGACCAGAACTAATGGAGGCCGCAGAAAAGGTCTTGCCCTGGGAAACGTTGAATCAAAAACAACGCTTCTCAGGGCAAGACACTTGTCTCTTTCTTGCGTTTTCCTTATTCTTTGGCGGCGTTCTCGGCGTCGATGGCCTTGATCTTGTCGCGTACCAGCTGTACTTCGTCCTTGAGTTTCTGGACCTTGCGGTTCATCTCGTCGATGAGCGAGTTGCCCTTCTTGGACGAGGCATTCAGGAAGCCGAGGTTGTTCTCGTAGGTCTGCACTTCGCTCTTCAGCTGTTCGTACTGGCGCATCAGACGGGCACGCTCGTTGTCCAGTGCGTTTTCGCCACGCTCGGCCACCTGCTTGAGGTTGTCCTTGAACTTGTTGAGACGGCGCTTGGCTACGGTGATGTTGAGGTCTTTGTAGAGTTTGTCGAGAACGGCGTGGTACTCTTCGTAGAGCTTGTCTTTCTCCTTGAAGGGTACGTGGCCGATGGACTGATACTCTTCTACCAGCTTCTGGACGCGCTCCTGCAATTGGTCACCAGCCTCTTCAGCTGTAGCTTTCAGACGCTCAATGACGTCGCGCTTCTTCTCCAGGTTTTCGCGCTCTTCAGAACGGGTGCCGGCACCTGCTGCATTGCGGGCCTCGAAGAACTTGTTGCAGGTTCCGAGGAACTCCTCCCACAACTGGTCGCCCAGCTTCTTGGGTACCATGCCGATGGTCTTCCACTCCTTCTGCAGGTTGATGAGCTTGTCGCTGGTAGACTTCCAGTCAGTTGAGTCTTGCAGGGCCTTGGCCTTCTCGATGAGGGCACGTTTCTTGTCGGCATTCTCCTTGAACTGTTCCTTGAGGCTCTTGAAGAACTCAGCCTTGCGTCCGAAGAAGTCGTCGCAGGCAGCACGGAAGCGCTCGAAAATCTTGACGTTCATCTTCTGTGGTGCAAAGCCGATGGTCTTCCACTCTGCCTGCAGGTCGATAATCTCCTTGGTATGACGCTCCCAGTCGGCACTGCCCTTGTTCTCCTCGGCAGCGATGGCTTCTACCTTCTCGCAGAGGGCGGTCTTCTTGGCAAGGTTCTCTTCTTCCTTGGCACGCAGGCTGTCAAAGTGTTGCTGGAAACGCTTGTTGACAACGGTTGAGGCTGACTTGAAGCGGTTCCATATCTCCTCGCGGAGCTCTTTTGAGACAGGACCTGTCTCACGATATTCCTGATGCAGCTTCTGCAACTGGTGGAAGGCGCTGATGACGTCTGCCTCCTCAGCCAGCTTTTCAGCGGCTTCGCAGAGACGGGTCTTGGCCTCCAGGTTCTTCTTGAAGTCGTATTCGCGGGCTTCGCTGTTGAGCTTCAGCAGGTCGTAGAACTGTTCGACGTAGAGCTGGTAGTTGCGCCACAGCTCGTTGGCACGCTCAGCAGGCACGTTCTTGATTTCGCGCCACTCGTCCTGCAGGGCTTTGAAGTCCTTGTATGACTTGTTGGCCTCCTCGGGTGAGGTGACCATGGCCTTGATCTTCTCGATGATGTCCAGTTTCTTCTGCAGGTTGTCCTGCTTTTCTTGCTCAAGCTCCTTGAACAACTGCTGGCGCTTCTCCTTGATGAGCTGCATTTCAGCCTTGAAAGCCTCCTCTTCAGGGTCGGGCGTAATCTGGTATTGCTCGGGATCGCCGCCTCCGTCAATGTATTCCTTCAACTTGGCTTCGCGCTCGGCAATGTGCAACTTGTAGAAGCAGGTCTTCAGGTAGTCAATCTCTTCCTTCTGTGGTGCCTCTTCGCCATGGGCGATTTCGCGTACACGCTCCAGCACGGCTTTCTTGCTGTCGTACTGTTTGCGTTCGGTTTCCACATTGTTTGCCGCACTTGTTTCCTCAGCGGGAAGTACGTTTTGTTCAACATTCTCCGTGTCAGTTGCCGGAGAGAGGCTTGCATTCTGCTCCTCGATGGGAGTGCTTACTTGAGAGTCCATCATCTTAATCGATTTAGTGAATGATAGGGTTAGTACATACAAAATTAGGCTTCAAAATTAGTGAAAAATTCTGAAACGGCCTAATTTTTTTCCAAAAAAGTGAATTAAATCAGTCGTTTATGCCTGAAAATGAACAGACAGATGACAGAAATGCCTACCGAAAGGATGATAGCAACAATGAAACCCACAGGGCTGTTCTCCATGCCGTTGATGAGGTTCATGCCGAAAAACGAGGCTACCAGCGTGGGCAACATGAGGATGATGGTCGCTGAGGTCAGCGTACGCATGATGGTGTTCATGTTGTTGTTGATAATCGACTGGTAGGTGTCCATCGTTGACTCCAGAATGTTGGAGTAGATGCTGGTGGTCTCGCGGGCCTGTGTCATCTCGATGTTGACGTCCTCGATGAGGTCAGCATCCAATTCGTCAATCTGCAGTTTGAACTTCAGTTTCTGCAGCAGGTTCTCGTTGCCTCGGATGGAGGTGTTGAAGTAGGTCAGCGAGTCCTGTAGGCGTGACAGTCCGATGAGTGACTCATTGTTCACCTCGCGGTCCAGGTTGCGCTTGGCTTTCTCGATGAGCATCGATATCTGCTTCAGGCGCTTCAGGTACCAGACGGCAGAGGATAGGAACAGCCGGAATATCATGTCGACATAGTCGGTAAAGCCCGTGCCGCGCTTCTGCTGGTACGAGACGAAGTCTATCATCATGTTGGTCTCATAGTAGCAGACGGTGATGGTGACGTCGCGCTTGTGGATGATGCCCAGAGGCACGGTGGTGTAGGGCGTACGCGAGCGTACCTCCTTCACGTATGGTATACGGAGGATGATGAGCATCCATCCGTCGTCGTATTCGTAGCGTGCACGCTCGTCGGTATCGCTGATGTCGGAGAGGAAGTAGTCGGGAATCTTGTACTCTTCTTCCAGCATCTGCTGATCTTCTTCTGTTGGACACGTCATCTGTATCCAGCAGTTGGGCTGCCATTTGTCTATTTGGCTCAGCCCGCCTTGGGTGTTCCAGTAGGTCTTCATTGTGCTAATCCTTTTTTCGTTTGTGAAATGGTTTTAGCGGCAAAGGGATTAGCAGCCTTGCCACTCTCCCCCGCCTTTACGAATTGTAATTATCCGCCGGGTAGTCGTCCATAATTTTGTTGATGTTTTGATTAAATCGCTGCAAAGGTAAACAAAAAAATCCGCAGATGCAAGCATTCTGCGGATTTTTTATTTGAAAACTGTTGATAGAGTCATGCATTCGCTCGTAATGTCTTGTAAACGAGTCAATCTTCTGTAGAGGGGATTGATAGTTCCCTACTTCTCAGGAATGTCCTCAAGAGTCTTTTTCAGCAGTTCCCAGAAAGGAGCGACGGTCTCGATGAGGGCACGCTCCGTGGTGGTGTGTGGAGACTTCATCGTGGGACCGAGGCTGACGACGTCCAAATGCGGATACTTGCCCAGGATGACAGAACACTCCAATCCGGCGTGGTCTACTTGGATGATGCCGTCCTTCTGGAACAGTTCCTTGTATTCCTTCAGCAGCAGGTGCAGAATCTCCGAGTCGGGATTGGGGTCCCAGCCTCCGTAGGAGCCGCTGGTCTCCACCTTCATTCCTGCCATTGAGAAGCAGCTTTCCAGCATGGTGGCTACGTAGTCCTTCATGTCCTCGCGGCTCGAACGGGCCAGAATCTTGATGCTAGCATGTCCGCCCTCGATATTGATGATGGCGAGGTTCGACGAGGTCTCTACCACGCTGGGGTAGGCAGGGATATAGCGGATGACACCATCGTGGCAGGCGAAGATGGCATCAATCAGGTTGTCCTGAATCTCTACGGGCACTTCCTTGGCGGGTGTGGCTACTTCCTCTACGAGAACTTCGATACCCTGTGGCTCAATCAGTTTGAACTCGTCGTTGAAGGTCTCTTTCCAGTCTTCGGCCATTTCTTTCAGCGCGGCAATATTCTCCTTGGGCAGCGTCAGCACGGCCTCGGCCTTGAAGGGAATGGCGTTGCGCATGTTGCCACCGTTCCATGATGCCAAACGGGCTTCCGTCTCGCTGACGGCCTCGCGGACAATCTGTACCAGCAGCTTGTTGGCATTGCCGCGGCCCTCGTTGATTTCCAGACCGCTGTGTCCGCCGCGCAGGTTCTTCACCGTCACACGTACGGCAGCATCCTCGGCATCGGTGTCTGCCTCCTGATAATCCAATGTTGCAGTTACGTCAATACCACCGGCACTACCGATGACAAACTTACCCCAATGTTCAGAGTCCAGGTTCAGCAGGATGTCGCCCTGCAACTCGCCCTCAGGTAACTCGTTGGCACCAAACATTCCCGTCTCCTCGTCGCGGGTGATGAGGGCGTCGATGGGACCGTGCTTCAGCGTTTTGTCCTCCATGACAGACAGGATGGCGGCAACGCCCAGACCGTTGTCGGCGCCCAGCGTAGTGCCTTTAGCCTTCACCCACTCGC
>DEWO01000024.1:541-8110 GCA_002363695.1 Prevotella sp. UBA3208 | reverse complement strand
CACCATGTCCATGTGAGCTTGCAGGATGACACCCTTGCGGTTCTCCATGCCTGCCGAGGCGGGCTTGCGCATGACGATGTTGCCTGCGGGGTCCTTGAAGGCCTCTACACCGGCCTGCTTGCCGAAGTCGAGCAGGAACTGTTGTACTTTCTCCAGATGTCCGCTGGGGCGTGGTACTTGTGTGAGTGCATAGAAGTTTTTCCAGATGCACTTCGGATTCAGGTTCAGAATTTCGTTCATAGTTTCTTGTTTTTTGTATGATATAGTTTATTTGACTCGCGTAAAGTTCAGCGCCAGCCAGGCATAGATGCCCAGCAGAACGACGAGCATGGTTTGTACTGTGTGGACGATGAGCACAAAGTAGAGGGCTTTCTCGTCAGCCACACCATAGAGGATAAGCATCGTCTTGACGGCAAAGTGCCAGGGACCTGCACCGTTGGGCGTGGGTACGATGACGGCTATGGAGCCAACGATGAACGTGACTAACGCACAATCCAACCCCAGGTCTTCCGTGAAATCGAAGCAGAAAAAGGTGAGGTAGTAATGCAGGAAGTAGCTCAGCCAGATGCCTATGGTGAAGAAGATGAATAACGGAATGTTGTGCACGTCCTTCAGCGAGATGACCCCCTGCCAGATGCCACGCAGTGTCACGCGTACCTTATTATATATTGATAATTTGCGCAACAGGAAGTGTAGCAGGATGAGAATAGCCACCCCACAAATGGCTACTACCAGATAGCCCGTCAGTGAGAACTTCTGCAGAATGCCCTGGATGCTGGTGCCTGTCTTCTGGAAAAAAGTGCCAAAGGTACTCATTTCCAACAATAGCACCATAATGGTAATGCTCATCACCAGCAACGAGTCGATGGCACGTTCTGTCACCACCGTTCCTAAGGCTTTGGGGAACGAGATATTGTCGTAGCGCTTCAGTACGCCACATCGTGTGAACTCGCCCACACGGGGAATGAGCAATGAGACGGCATAACTCAGGAAAATGCTGTGTACGCTGACTGACGTGCGAGGCTTCTCACCTATAGGCTCCAGCGTCTGTCGCCAGCGCCACCCGCGAAAAGCTTGTGCCAAGATGCCAAAGGGGAACGACAACAGCATCCATGTCCAGTTTGTCTCGTCGGTGGCTACATGGACAATGGTCTGCCAGTCTTCACCCCAGTACATCCAATAGAGGATGCCTGCACCCAACAGCAGTGGCATCAGTATCTTGAGTATGATGTTGCTTACCTTCATAGCGTCTACAAAGGTACGAAATAATTCATAATTCGTCATTCAATATCCTTATTTTTTTGTTTCTTTGATACAAATCAACGATTGTTTGGATTTATTGACTGAGGTCAAAGAAAAGCCTTTTTCCCGTTGAAAGTACTCATCTGTCGCTTGCTATGTCATGAATAGTTCGTACCTTTGCATCGTCAAAAGGGACAAAGAGATGTTCCGATAAGCAAAAAAGATTTAAAGGATAACAAAAGATTGAGAAAGGAAAAAGTATGATGTTAACAATGTTCTCGCTGGTCGTTATGGCCGCTGCAGCCCTCGAGGCTATGTACATTTGCAAACATGCAAAGGTACTTTTAAAGTAAAAAAGAAATTTTCTTAGTAAAATAACCAGAGCCGCAGACACTAAGTCTGCGGTTTTTTTGTTATCTTTGCACCATGAACCCGAAATACGTGAGCACATGAAGCAAGTAAGACCTAAGAAGAACCTTGGCCAGCACTTCCTGACCGACCTTTCGATAGCCCGTCGCATTGCCGATACGGTGGATGCCTGTCCCGACCTGCCCGTGTTAGAGGTCGGCCCGGGTATGGGTGTGATGACGCAGTATCTGGTGGAGAAGCCTCGTCCGTTCAAGGTGGTGGAGATTGACCGCGAGAGCGTGGAATATCTGAAGGGAACATTGTTTCGAGGGGACGAAACTCCAATCATCGAAGGCGACTTCCTGCGTATGGATTTGTCGAAGGTTTTCGACGGTGAGCAGTTTGTGCTCACGGGTAACTATCCCTACGACATTTCGTCGCAGATATTCTTCAAGATGATAGACAACCGCGAGCTTATACCCTGTTGTACAGGTATGATCCAGCATGAGGTGGCTCAACGCATTGCTTCCCAGCCAGGCAGCAAGGCGTATGGCATCCTGTCTGTACTCATCCAGGCGTGGTACGACGTGGAGTACCTGTTCATGGTCGACGAAACCGTTTTCAATCCGCCTCCCAAGGTCAAGAGTGCCGTCATTCGTATGACGCGCAACCAGACACAGCATCTGGGCTGCAACGAACAACTGTTCAAACGGGTAGTGAAGACCGTGTTCAACCAGCGTCGCAAGATGCTGCGCGTGTCCTTAAAGCAGCTTTTACCCGACCTGTCGTCTGTTGCCGATCATCCCTTCATGACATTGCGCCCTGAGCAGCTGACTATTCCTCAGTTTGTGGAATTGACCAATCTGGTGGAAAAGTTGCTGGTCACCTCGGAGAAATAATCAGTAAAAATGCGGTGTGTTCGGACACAAAGTACTTGTGCTCGTACACAATTGCTTGATGTACGTCAAGAATAAACCCCTTTTTTCACGAAAAGAGGGGCTTTTTAGTACAAGTTCTCAAAAATCGTCGTACCTTTGCATCGTCTTCAAGAGAGAAAGTTAGTAATAAGGTAAAAGTTTTCAGGAAAAACACTCGACGTCGTGAGACGCGCTTTTTTCATAAGAATAGGTTTTTAGTTATTGATAGTTTGAGATGCAGCCCACGGGGGGTAACCCGAGTGCTGCATCTCATTCTTTTATGCTTCATTCATTTTCTTCATCCAGCCGCCATGAAAGAGCCTTGTCAAGAACAGCAGTCCTCTGAAGGTCAGCTCGATGGCCATAGCGGTCCATACACCAGGCAGTCCGTAAGCAGTAGCCAGCAGGGCAGCCAGTGTCAGACGGACACCCCACATGGAGCATAGGCTCATGGCAGCAGGACGCAGCGTGTCGCCAGCACCGATGAACACACCGTTACAGACGATGGCTGCAGCAAACATGGGTTCGGCAAAGGCTTCGATGCGCAGACAATAGGCTCCCGTCTGGATAATCTCGTCCACAGGCGTCATCAGCGACATCAGTTCGGGGGCAAACACCCACATCAGCATTCCCATCATCGTCATCACGCCCATGCCCAGTGCTATTGACATACGGGCAAACGAGCGCGTCAACAGACGCTGACAGGCGCCAAAACTCTGTCCTACCAATGTGGTGGCAGCCTCGGCAATGCCGTAGCCGGGCATATAGCATAGGCTCTCGACGGTGATGCCCAGCGAGTGGGCGGCAATAGCCACCGTACCCAGTGGAGCCACAATCAGCGTGCTCACAATCTGTGCGCCTCCCATCAGCATATGCTGCAGCCCCATGGGGACACCAATCTTGAACGCATTGCCAACCACGTCGCTCTTGGGACGGAACGACCCTGGGCGGCCTTTCAGATGCAGCATATCCGAGCGCACGAGCAGGAAGTAGAGCATCAGCCCGGCCGTTATCAACTCAGCGACACCCGTACCCATGGCTGCACCCATGACACCCAGGTTGAGGATATAGATAAAGACATAGTTGAAACAGACATCCATCACGCACATCAGGATGTTCAGGACGGAAGGAATCTTCATGTTTCCTGAACACTTCAGCATCGAGCCTGCCAGACCTTCCATCTGGAAGAAGATGCCAAAGACGCCAATCAGTGCAAAATAGAGCGAGGCGTCGTGGGCAATCTCTTCCGTACCGCCCATCCAGTAGGGCAGGTGGCCGCTGATAGAAACGGCTATCAGCGAGATGCTGAGTGCCCACAACAGACAGCACACCAGTGACTGGCGCAATACCCTGCGTGCCCGTTCGAAGTCGTTGGCTCCAATAGCGTGGGCCACTTGTACGGAGAATCCCATGTTGGCAGCCGAGGCCAGTCCGCCCAGCAGCCATCCTGTGGTCTCCACAATGCCGATGGCCGCAGAAGCCTTGGCACCCAGATGACCTACCATAGAGGCATCGATGAAGAACATGACGGTGGCAGATATCTGTGCCAGAATGGACGGAATACTCAGGCTGACAATCAGCCTGAGTTTCTCGCCTTGGGTCATCTCGCGTCCTTCGCGGATGTAGGCCAGCATATCCTTCTTATCGCCTTTCACCTCTTATCTTATTCTGCTTCCAGCAATAGTACGCGGCTTGACCAGTCGCTCTTCTTGTTCCATTCCGGTTCGTTGCGATAGGGTACATCCAGGCCGTGAGACATCAGGTAGGCACCGCTGAACGACTGACCCTCGAAATCCAACGGCTTCAGGTCAATGCGGTTGAGCTCGTGTACCTTATACATACGGGTGGGGTTCAGACCTGCCATCTTGACGCGTGGCAGGTGCTCGTTCTGGAACGACTCCGTCTTCCACCAGTACCAGACGGCCTTCGACTGTTCGTCGTTGACATACATCATAGAGGCAAGCCCTTGCTTGTCGTAGGGCGATACCAGGCGATAGATGTTGCCGAACTGCACAATAGGACGTATCTGCTTGTATTCGGCGATGGCCTTGCGGCAGAGTTCTTTCTCGTCGTCTGTCATGTTCTTCGGCTGAATCTCCATACCCAGGCGCCCGCTCATGGCTACATCGATGCGATACTTCAGGGCTGTTGTGCGGAACACGGTGTGGTTGGGGGTTGCCGAGATATGGGAAGCCATAGCGATGGCGGGGAAGAAGTAGCTGGTGCCCCACTGCATGTAGATGCGCTGCAGGGCATCGGTATTGTCTGACACCCAGAACTCGTCAAACCAAGGCAGTACACCCCAGTTGGCGCGTCCGCCACCCGAGGCACAAGCCTGTATGGTGACGTCGGGATACTTGTCGCGGATGCGCTGGCACACCTTCTCGAAACCGCGGTGGTACTCAATGTAGAGGTGGCTCTGGTTCTGCATGGTCAGGTATTGTGAGCCGTGGTTCATGATGGCCATGTTGGCATCCCACTTGATGTAGTCTATCTCGGGATATTTCGTCATCAGATTGTCGACGATGCTGAACACGAAGTCCTGTACCTTGGGGTTGCTCAGGTCGAGCACCACCTGCGTGCCGCCGCGTCCCAGTACGGCGTCGCGCTTGGGTGCCTTGACAATCCAGTCTGGATGCTTCTCGTACAGTTCGCTGGTGGTATTGGCCATCTCGGGTTCTATCCAGATGCCGAATTTCACGCCGTTCTTCCTGGCATCGCGCAGCAGTCCCTCAATGCCCTCGGGCAGTTTCTGCTTGTCTACCACCCAGTCGCCCAGGCTCGAGTTGTCGGTCTTACGCGGATACTTGTCGCCAAACCATCCGTCGTCCATCACGAACAGCTCGCCGCCCATTGAGGCAATGTCCTTCATCATCTGGTCCATGCCCTGCTGGTTGATGTCGAAGTAGACACCTTCCCACGAGTTCAGCAGTATCTTGCGCTCCTTGTTGCCATGCATCAGTTTGTACTTGCGGCCCCACTTGTGGAAGTTGCGCGAGACACCCGAAAGACCGGCTGTCGAGTAGGTCAGTGCCAGTGTCGGAGTCTTGAAAGTCTCGCCCTTCTTCAGGTGGTAGGCCGAGTTGGTTTCGTCGATGCCGGCAAAGAAGTAGTGATAGTCAGTATCGTCCGTGATAACCTTCAGGCGGTAGTTGCCCGAGTAGCAGATGGCGGCGCCGATGACATCGCCCGTGTTCTCCTGACCCTTGCCGTCCAGTGAGAACATCACCTCACCGTGGTCAGTATGCGAGTTACGTGTGCCGTCCCTGTTGACAATGACCTTCTGGCCGGGAGTCAGCGGCTCCTCGCACAGCCGGGCCTCGTTGGCCCACGAGCCGTAGAAGTGGCTCATCCATACGTTGCCGCGACGGATGGGCAGCATGGCCGAGGCAAAAGACGTCAGCGTGACAGCCTGCTTCTCGTTGTTAGTGATTTCTGTCCACGCCTCAATCATGTCCTCCTGTACGTACGCCTTGTAGTTCAGCGTCACGGTGACGGGGTAGGCGGGGTCCTTCAATGTGATGCATGTCACGAAGTTGCCTTCGTCCACTACCTCGCCCTGCTCGAAGTAATCTGCTACCAGGGCTGTCGACATGTTGCCGTCCGCGTGGGTCATGGCCAGTGCGGCTTCGGCAGGTGTGTTCAGGCCGTGGGCAGGGTAGACCTCCATGCGTCCGAAGACGGCAGGCTTCTGCAGGTGCTGCAGTTCCTGGGCGCTCAACTTCTGGCCATAATACACATACTTGGGCTGCTGCCCTTTCTCCACATCCAGTACCAGCGTGGTGTTCTTGGTTTCGACAACCACCTGCTCTGCCTGCATCGTGGTAGCCGTCAGGCAAAGCATTGCTGCAACGAAAAGTCCTTTTCTCATAGTTGTTTTTAGTTGTTTTCCTTAAATGCTGATGCAAAGATAATCATTTTACCTCAATAATCTTGTCTTTATCACTATCTTTTTTTGAGTATTTCGTTTTTTTGCTTACCTTTGCAACCTGGTATTTTCAATGAATTCTCATCACTATGACCATCACAACCCGGTTTAAGACGTGGCTGCTCCTCGCGGCACTCACCATCTGCGCCACAGGCAGTTTTGCCTCGTGCGACTCGAACGACAACCAAGGAAAAGTTGCTGAAATAACTGCTCGCGGAACACTGCTCGTAGGTACCACGGGCGATTATCGCCCATTGTCGTTCTGCGAGACTGACGGCACCTATTGGGGCTTTGGCATTGACGTTGCCCGGGAGATAGCCAGGCATCTTGGCGTGGGAGTCGCCTTTGTACCTACCTCGTGGCCTACGCTCACCGCTGATGTATTGGCAGAACCTCAGACCTTCGACTTGGCCATTGGCGGTATTACCATCACCGATGCCCGTCGTGAGACCATGCTCATGAGTGAGGGCTATCTGGCCAATGGCAAGACCATTCTCTGCCGGACGTCAGACGCAGCCCGTTTCCAGTCATTGGCCGACATAGACAGGCCTGAAGTGCGGGTGATGGTCAATCCCGGTGGGCTGAACGAGAAGTTTGCCGACGCGAACCTCACCCATGCCACCATCGTCGTTCATCCCAAGAACGAAGAGATTCCCTCGCTCATTGCTGCCGGCAAGGCCGATGTCATGATTACCGAGATTACGGAAGCCCCCTACTATGTGCAGACCAACCCCCTCCTGGCTGCTCCTTTGTTGGAACAGCCTTTCACGCACGGCGAGATTGGCGTGTTGATGAAAAGGGGACAGGACGATTTGTTACAGCAGGTCAACGCTGTCATCCGGCAGATGAAGTCCGACGGGACGCTTCGCCGGCTGCACGAGAAGTACGGACTGCGCTATGTCTACTAACCGTTATATTCCATTTTCATTCTTTCCATTTCTTTCCAATTCATTAAACACTGGAAAGAATTGGAAAGGTTTAGAGGTTATATCCTTACTTCCATTCTTCGCTGTCACATTCTCTGGAACAGAATATGGCCTATTGATGTCAGCAGGACACCAGATCACCAGAGCAGGTCTTCTATGTTTATTGCCAGTGCCATATTTTTATTTTGTTTGCAAAAGTAATCAATTA
>DEWO01000024.1:0-469 GCA_002363695.1 Prevotella sp. UBA3208 | reverse complement strand
TCTATACTTTGTGTTGATGAATCAGTACTGTCCCCGTGATTCTTTGTAAGTTGAACTTGGGACAAACTTGGGACAACTTGGGACAAAGTTGGGACAATTCAACCTTTTGACCGGTCTTTGCATCTTTTTGCATGTTCTCTGCGGCCTCTGGCTCACGTACAATGACACTAAATGCTGTGACATTATTATCATCCCTCATTCTTTGGCAGGCTATTCTCTTTCTGTATCAGTTCTTTGATGGCCCTGTCATAGTCACTCTCATACTGCAACATCTCCATTTTGCGATACTTCTCAAACTCAGCAATTGCCTTCTTTTTCGCCTCTTCATGACTGATCGTTCCCTTACCCACCAGCAATTGTCTGCCAGAGAGTGTCATCAGACTATCCAGTTTCTCAATCCATTCCGCCATCCTCATAGGAATCTGCTGCAAAGCCTGAATTTCAGCAAAGTCCAAATACTGTGATACCA
>DEWO01000084.1:13080-13207 GCA_002363695.1 Prevotella sp. UBA3208 | reverse complement strand
CTCTAATTGATCTCTAATTGATCTCCGAAACAAAGCAGAAAGAATGACGTTTTACCTCCTGTTTACCCAAGGTGTAGCGCCGTATCATCCTTAGCCTTTGTCCGATTCTTCTCCGTTTCATGTCCGT
>DEWO01000084.1:0-13002 GCA_002363695.1 Prevotella sp. UBA3208 | reverse complement strand
AATCGGACAACAATCGAACAACAAACGGACAACAATCGAACAACAGTGGGGACTGGAGTGAGGGTAGGCTATGGGAAAAGTGGAGTTCTTTCGGAGTTCTTTCGGAGAGTTTTCGGAGAGTAATTCAATTGTTTTTTTCATTGAACACGATATCTATCTTATGGCGGTTACGTTTGTCATGAGGCGGCAACTGCATATAGTCGCCATAGATAATACGGCAATGCTCAACGGGGTCGGCAGGACCCTCAAAGAGGTGGCCCTCAAACATGATGTCCTTGTGCGGAACCATGACTCGCCGCGGGAAACGCTCATAGAACCAGGCACCGTAGGAGTGCATATACAGGTCGTGGTTGCCGAAGAGACGGCCTGTGAGCCTGAACAGGGGGAACACCACGTGGTGCAGCAGCCGATAGGCCGCCTCAGCCATGAACGGATGGCTTCCCGCCAACCTCAGGTTGACGTTCACCGAGAGTTTTCCTGCCAACCGCTGTAGCCACGGTATCATGTCGGCCTCGTATGGGAAAATATCAAGGTGCAGCCCCTTGAACTGCTGCGCCTCGTGCATACGGTATTCGCCGCTGCCGGGAGCGCATCGGCTCCTGGTGGTGCTGCCGAGGTCGCGCAGCATGGCCCACTCCTTATAGTAGTGGGGGTCGGTATCATGGTCCTGCAGCACATACTGCGGATGGGGATGCTGCTTCAAGTAGTTACACAGCTTACGGTAATCCTTCTGGTCTACGACGAAATCAATGTCGTCGTCCCAAGGAATAAACCCTCCATGGCGCAGTTCGCCCAGCACGCAGCCACCTTCTATGCGGCAGGGCACTCCTATCTCTTTGGCTATACGTTGCAGATAGACGGCCATGTCAAGCAGCCTCAGCTGCGCACGCCTAAGCACAGAGCCTTCCGGGTTGTAGTCTCTGCGTAGGCTCTCTGCTGTCTCGCCGGTATTAAATGTCTTTAGTAGTTCTTGTGTCTCCATTATGACAGGATTCTTATAAGAGTTTTTGTATGTCGAAACGTTAATTTCCGTACAAATATACAATCTTTTTGTTAATAATTTTACCCCCCCCAGTTAAAGTATGTTAAAACGACAAAATGGGTGCTTGTTTAGACTATCTTTGTATTGCAAACTGGTGATACCTGTCGCCTTAACTAATGAAAAAATGGAAATGAAAACAATCTCGGTGGTCATGGCCACTTATAATGGAGAGAAATACTTGCGCGAGCAGATAGACTCCATCATTGCTCAGACCTATCCTGTCAGCGAACTGATCATACAGGATGATTGCTCTACTGACGGCACAGTGGATGTCGTCAGGCAATACTTGGAGAAATATCCCTTTATCAAATTCTTCGTCAACGAGCAGAATGTGGGCTACAACGAGAATTTTCGTCGAGCCGCCATGCATGCCACAGGCGACTATGTGGCCTTCTCCGATCAGGATGACATTTGGTTCCCGCAAAAGCTGGAGCGACAGGTAGAAGCCATTGGCGATAGCGACATTTGTTTTTCCAACACCCTTGACGGCGAGACTTTGGAGGAAGCCGCAATGAATCTCGACCGCCGTTATACGCTGGAGACGATTGTCTGGGGCAATCAGGTGCCCGGCCACACCATGCTCTGCCGACGGGAATTTGTGCAGAACGCAGAACACTGGCAGGGCGATGAATATTACGACAAGAGCCTGGTGCTCCACGCACTCATCGGGGGCAGCGTCACGAAGGTCGGCGAGCCGCTGAACTTCCACCGCCGCCTGCCGTGGTCGGTCAGTTACATGCCGGTGCCTGCGGTGACGTGGCAACCCTACGTCTACGGCTGGCAGGCCTACCGGCGCTGGCAGAGCCATCCACCCTATCGGAGTATGCACACCTATTTCTATAAGCATACCACCGGCACGCCCCACACCACGGCCAACCGTATGCTGCGGCTCATGCTGCGCCGCGACATCCTGTCGCTGCTCAGACTCTGCTGGTTATGTATGAAGCACCGCCGCGACACTTATCCTGCGCCCCCGGCCGCAGGCATCAAGGGCATGGTGAGAGGATTCTTCTTGCCACAGATTGTAGCTTACGGATGGCAGCAGCGTGAAATTTATAATAAACAGAGATATGAAACGAGATTGATAAACCAAACAGATTGCAGATGACACAACAACAACTAACTGTCTCCGTGGTCATGGCCACGTACAACGGCGAACGGTATTTACGCGAGCAGATAGACTCAATCCTCGCCCAGACCTATCCCGTGTATGAGTTGATTATACAGGACGACGGCTCCACCGACAACACCGTAGCCATTGCCCACGACTACGCCCGACGATACCCCGTGGTGAAGGTCTTCGTCAACCCTCAGAACATGGGGCTCAACCAGAACTTCAAGACAGCCGTCATGCGGGCTACCGGCGATTTCGTGGCCATCTCTGACCAGGACGACGTCTGGTACAGTGACAAGCTGGAGCACCAGGTGGCAGCTATCGGCAGTAATGACATCTGCGCCTCGCTCCATACCTATGGAGAAACATTCGAAAAAAGAGTAGTCAACAATTTTCCCTACAATATTGAACGGCTCCTGTTCTTCAGCAACGTATGCGGTCACACCATGCTCTGCCGACGTGACTTCGTACAGAACCCCGACAACTGGCAAGACTATATGTGGTACGACTGGAGCCTGAGTCTGCACGCCTCGCTGGGGCGTGGTCTCGTACTTACCCCCGAACCCACCGTGTGGCACCGGATTCATACTGGCGAGGTGTCTCAGACTTTAGACTCTCAGTATTCAACTGTCAACAACCACTCCTCTTTATATCCCTACATACACGGTCTGAAAGCCTACCGGCGGTGGCTCGCCGACGACAACCGCCGCGCCATCTACACCCATCTGCTGCACATCACCGCCGACGGTCGTCACTCGCTGGTACACCGTTTCTGTGAACTGCTACTCAAGGACGACCTGCTGTCTATTCTGCGTCTGTGCCTACTCTGCCAAAAACATCGGGCCAAGATATATTTCAACAAACCGACAAACGGGTTGCGAGGTTGGCTGAGAGGATTCTTCTTCCCGATGATTTATTCCTGTACCCTCTATCCGTATGTGTTTTATAAAAAGACGCAGTAAGCCATGAAGATTCTGTTTGTATCAAAAGACGACATAGGCGGCATCGGCCAAGTGTGCCTCGACATGATGCACGCGCTGAAGGCATCAGGCCACGAATGCCACATGCTGGTGCTCGAGAAACACACCGACGATCCCGACATCGAGCAGTATGGCTACTGGCGTTGGCGACTGGCGAAGATGCCGTCAGGCCTGCTATGCCGCTACGGCTTTACGGTTACCCGCCGCAACAAGGCCCGCCGACTGGGCGGAGCTATCCCCACGTCGGTAGTCAACCTGCTGAAGAGTCCGTGGGTCAGGTGGGCCGACGTAGTACACCTGCACCACGTTGCCGACTACATCGACTACCCCTCGTTCTTCGGCAGCATCGGCCAAAAGCCTGTGGTGATGACTCTCCATGATGAGAATTTCTTCTACGGCCTGGCATACTATGAGCAGCAGCGGCAACGCGAGCACCCGCTCGAACGTTACTATGCAGAGGTGAAGCGCAAAGCGTTCGCACAAGCGCAGAATATGGGCGTTGTCCTATTGTCGGAATATTTCAGAGAGAAGTTCAAAGGAAACACGTTGCTCCGAGGGCACGACGTCAGGGTCATCAACAATGCCGTCGACACGACCGTTTATAAGCCCATACCGAAGACTGAGGCTCGCCGACGGCTCGGACTCAGCGCCGATGACACGTTGATAGCCTTCACCGCCTACTATTTACACGATACCCGCAAGGGGCTTGATAAGCTCTCCAAGGCTGTCAGCCAAATAGCCAGTCAGCAAGTCGGCGACCGTATCGACAACCCCCGTATCAATATTTTGGCCGCTGGTAACAATATCCACCACCGCACGTGGCCGAACGTCATTGAGATGGGCTTCAAGTCAACGCCCGAGGCACTGTGCGAGATGCTGTCGGCAGCCGACTTCTTCGCCATGCCGTCCATGCAGGAAGCTTTCGCCCTGTCGCCCATGCAGGCGATGGCCTGCGGACTGCCAGTGGTGGCTTTCCCCGTCAGCGGCACGGCAGAACTGATTAACGAACAGAACGGCGTGGTGTGCAGCGACTTCACGGTAGAGGCACTTGAAGCGGGTATCACGACGCTGATGAGTCGCAGTTACGATGCAGCAGTCATTCGACAAGACATGAAGAATCGTTTCTCGCCAGAGAAGATAGCAAAGCAGTATTGTTGCTTATATGGCGAGCTTAGTAAGCGGATGGAATTAGGATAGGCAATTTTTTGGTAGTTTCAGAATTTCTTCGTACCTTCGCAGGCGAAATGGACGAAATGAACAATAACAACAGCAGTTATAACTTCACGTGAAGCTTATAGCTGCTGTTTTCTGACTTTTTGCCTATATGCCTACATAAAAAGTGGCAAAACCCTTAAGTTTTAGGTTAAATCGTTGCAAGGGTTAATCTCTTGTAATTGACCATATATTTGAGTTTTTTTACCCCCAAACCTTTGTCGTTTCGAAAATAATCATTATCTTTGCAAGCGTAAGAGAGTAAATCAGCGATGGAACAAAGTCAAGTCATAGAAACCATCAAACAAGTTGCGCGCGATGTGCTGCCCAAAGGCAGCAGTCTCTATTTGTATGGTTCACGTGCCCGTGGCGATTACCACGAGGACTCCGACTGGGATTTGCTCATCCTGCTCGACAAACAGGAGCGAGACATCCGTGATTGGGATAACTATGCATTCCCCTTTATAGAGAAAGGTTGGGATTTAGGAGAAGACATCAGTGCACGGACGTTTACGAAAAACATGTGGCATCATGGTCCCCACACTTTGTTCTATTTCCATGTGGAAGAAGATAAACAGTTACTATATGAGTCTTAAAGAGGAAGACAGGCGAATCATCGTCACGTTAGAACTGGAGAGGGTTGACAAAACCTTGAAAGAAATGGAAGTCCAACAGCAGAATGGCTTGTGGGGTATGGTTGCTAACCGTCTCTATTATGCCTTATTCCACGCAGTGAGTGCATTACTCATCAGTGACGGCCATGAGGTTGGAACCCATCGCGGAGCTGTCAACAGGTTTAGTCTGTATTATGTGAAGACAGGAGTATTCACTGCAGAAGAGGGTCGGCTTTATTCTCAACTTCAGGGATTACGAGAAGACGGTGACTATAATTGTTCTATAGATATCCAGCAGGAAGAGGCTGTAGGAAAAATTAAACCAACTCGTCTGTTGATAGAGAAAATAAAACAATACATAGCGAAGAAATAATCCCAATTCGTCTAATTCGTTCAATTCGTTGTTCTTAAAAATATCTGTCGCCCACTCATCACGAGCCAGCGACAGACGTTTTTGCCTCAAAAGGAGGCCTTGTAGATTTTGGGCCTGCCTATCCGTCACGAACCGCCGCCCCTTATTAACAAATAAATCTTTCTTCGTTGCCAAGCGAGATTGCCCAACAGTATTGTTGCTTATATGGCGAGCTTAGTAAGCGGATGGAATTAGGATAGGCAATTTTTTGGTAGTTTCAGAATTTCTTCGTACCTTCGCAGGCGAAATGGACGAAATGAACAATAACATACAGGATTCGGAACGCCTGGTGCTGCGCACTGAGGGGTTGGTGAAGATTTACGGCAAGCGCACGGTGGTCAACGACGTGTCGTTTGATGTGAAGCAGGGCGAGATTGTGGGCCTGCTGGGGCCTAACGGTGCCGGAAAGACGACCTCGTTCTACATGACGACGGGGCTGATAGTGCCCAACGGAGGCCATATCTATCTGGGTGACGAGGAGGTGACGAGCTATCCGGTGTATAAGCGTGCCCGTGCGGGCATCGGCTATCTGGCACAAGAGGCATCGGTGTTCCGCAAGATGTCGGTCGAGGACAATATCCTGTCCGTGCTGCAGATGACGGGCAAGCCCCGCGACTACCAGATGGAGAAGCTGGAGAGCCTGATTAAGGAGTTCCGACTGGAGAAGGTACGCAAGAACACGGGCGACCGTCTGAGCGGCGGTGAGCGTCGTCGTACGGAGATAGCCCGTTGTCTGGCCATCGAGCCGAAGTTC
This sequence comes from Prevotella sp. UBA3208, assembly GCA_002363695.1. The sequence continues at coordinate 6,874 of DEWO01000084.1, read as the reverse complement.
ATCATGCTGGACGAGCCGTTTGCCGGTGTGGACCCTATCGCCGTGGAGGACATCCAGCAGATAGTATGGCAGCTGAAGTACAGGAACATCGGCATCCTGATTACGGACCATAACGTGCATGAGACACTGAACATTACCGACCGTGCCTACCTGCTGTTCGAGGGTCGTATCCTGTTCAAGGGCTCGCCCGAGGAGTTGGCTGTCAACCCCATTGTGAAGGAGAAGTACCTGGGTTCTAACTTCGTGCTGCAGAAGAAAGACTTCGCCAAGCTGGAAGAGCAGCGCCGTCAGAAATGGATGATGGAAGAAGAGGAGCAAAATTATTGAATAAACTTAAAAAATCGTATTTTCTTTGGTATTTTACTCGTTTATTCGTACCTTTGCACGCTCATTGCAGAGCTGTACGCTGCACCCATAGGTCAGATAGAATCGCATATAATAATATAAATAAGGTATAAAAGCAAGATGAATATTACATTTGAAGCTCCTGACAAGGTGAATGGTCTGATGACCATCACGCTGGAGAAAGACGACTACCAGGGAGAGGTAGACAAGACTCTGAAAGACTATCGTAAGCGTGCTAACATTCCTGGATTCCGTCCCGGTCAGGCCCCTATGGGCATGATTAAGCGCCAGTATGGTACTGCTGTCAAGATGGACGTGGTGAACAAGGTGCTGGGTGAGAAGCTGTATGAGTACATCCGCGAGAACAAGATACAGATGCTGGGTGAGCCTCTGGCCAATGCCGGACAGGAGCCCCAGGATTTGGAGAATGCAGACACGCTGACCTTCAAGTTCGATATTGCCGTAGCTCCTGAGTTCGAGGCTAAGCTGAGCGGTAGGGACAAGGTGGACTACTATCACATCAAGGTGGATGACAAGCTTATCGACCAGCAGGTGGAGATGTATCAGAACCGTGCCGGCCAGTATGAGAAGGTGGAGGCCTATGACGCTGAGCAGCGCGATATGCTGAAGGGTGACCTGCGCGAGGTGGATGGTACCATCGAGGTTGCTGACGCAGTGCTGATGCCTCAGTATATCAAGGTGGAAGACCAGAAGAAACTGTTTGACGGTGCCAAACTGGGTGACATCATCACCTGGAATCCCCGCAAGGCTTATCCCGAGAGCGACGTTGAGGTGTCGAGCCTGATGAAGATTGAGAAGAACGACGTGAAGAACCACGAGGGTGACTTCACCTTCCAGATTACAGAAATCAGCCGCTTCACCAAGGCCGAGGTCAACCAGCAGTTGTTCGACCAGGCTTTCGGCGAGGGTCAGGTGAAGGACGAGAAGGAGTTCCGCCAGAAAATCAGCGACATGATCAGCAAGCAGTTTGAGTCTGATTCAGACTACAAGTTCCTGTTGGATGTCCGTGCTCACGTTGAGAAGAAGGTGGGCAAGCTGAAGTTCCCTGAGGAGCTGCTGAAGCGCGTGATGAAGCAGAATAACAAGGACCGCAAGGACGTGGAAGAGTATGTGGAGAAGAACTTCGAGGCCAGCATCAAGGAGTTGGCTTGGCACTTGATGAAGGAGCAGCTGGTGGCTGCCCAGAATATCAAGGTCGAGGACGATGACCTGAAGGCTGTTGCCAAGGAGGCTGCCCGTGCTCAGTTCGCCCAGTACGGCATGTCTAACGTTCCTGAGGAGTATCTGGACAACTATGCACAGGAAATGCTCAAGAAGCGCGAGAATGTGGATGGTCTCGTAGACCGTGCCGTTGACGTAAAGCTGATTGCTGCCTTGAAGGGAGTAGTGAAGCTGGACGAGAAGGACATCACGATGGAAGACTTCCAGAAGTTGTTGCAGGAGAAGTAAAGAGAAATCCGAATTATAATTCTTTAACCAAAAAAAACGGTCGGAATGTATGGCGTTCCGACTTTTTTTTGTAATTTTGTCTCTCACTTTGTGAAAAACGAAAGGATATATGAACAACGATTTTAGAAAATATGCTACCAAGCACCTTGGTATGAATGGCCTTGTGCTGGACGAAGTGATGAGCGCACAGGCTCAGTATCTGAACCCTTACATCCTGGAGGAGCGTCAGCTGAACGTTACCCAGATGGATGTCTTCTCGCGACTGATGATGGACCGCATCATCTTCCTGGGAACACAGATTGACGACTATACCGCCAATACGTTGCAGGCCCAGTTGCTCTATCTGGACTCAGTAGACTCTGGCAAGGACATCAGTATCTATCTGAACTCTCCCGGTGGCAGTGTGACGGCAGGACTGGGTATCTATGACACCATGCAGTTCATCTCCAGCGATGTTGCTACCATCTGTACGGGTATGGCCGCTTCGATGGCCGCCGTATTGCTGGTAGCTGGTACGGAGGGCAAGCGTTCGGCACTGCCCCATAGCCGTGTGATGATACACCAGCCCTTAGGCGGTGTGCAGGGCCAGGCCAGTGATATTGAGATAGAGGCTAAGGAAATCATGAAGTTCAAGAAGGAACTGTATACCATCATCAGCGAGCACTCGCACACGCCTTATGACAAAGTGTGGAACGACTCAGACCGTAACTACTGGATGACGGCTGAGGAGGCAAAGGAGTACGGTATGATTGACCAGGTGCTGAAGAAAAAGTAAGAGGATAGAGCGAGAAATGGCAAAGAAATGTAACTTCTGCGGACGGTCGGAACGTGAAGTAAGACTTCTGATAACAGGTTTGGACGGCAACATCTGTGAGGATTGTGCCGTACAGGCCTATCAAGTGGCTACGGCCAACGGCTTTGGACCCGATGCCAAGAAACCCGATAAGGAGTTTAAGCTGAAGCGAGTGCCGAAACCGAAGGAAATCAAGGCTTATCTGGACGATTACATCATCGGGCAGGATGAGGCCAAGCGATACTTGTCGGTAGCCGTCTATAACCACTATAAGAGACTGCAGCAGCCCGCCAGCGAAGAGGGTGTGGAGATTGAGAAGTCGAACATTATCATGGTGGGTTCGACAGGTACTGGTAAGACCCTGTTGGCACGAACCATTGCAAAGTTGTTGGACGTGCCCTTCACCATTGTCGATGCTACCGTCTTCACGGAAGCCGGCTATGTGGGCGAGGACGTAGAGAGCATCCTCACACGATTGCTGCAGGTGGCTGACTACAATGTGGAGGCTGCCCAGCGAGGCATCGTCTTCATTGACGAGATAGACAAGATAGCCCGTAAGTCGGACAACCCCAGTATCACGCGTGACGTGAGTGGAGAAGGTGTTCAGCAGGGTATGCTGAAACTGTTGGAGGGAACCATTGTCAACGTGCCGCCTCAGGGTGGCCGCAAGCATCCCGACCAGGAGTATATCCATGTAGACACCCATAACATCCTGTTTATCTGCGGCGGTGCCTTCGACGGCATAGAGCGCAAGATAGCCCAGCGCATGAACACCCACGTGGTGGGATACAACTCGGTGCAGAATGTGCGCAAGATAGACAAGGAGAACCTGATGCAGTATATAGCCCCTCAGGACTTGAAGTCGTTCGGGCTGATTCCCGAGATTATCGGTCGTCTGCCCGTGCTGACCTATCTGAACCCATTGGACCGCGAGGCGCTGACCAGGATACTGACAGAACCCAAGAACTCGATTATCAAGCAGTATGAGAAACTGTTCGAGATGGACGGCATACAGCTGACATTCACCCCCGAGGCCCTGAAACTGGTGGTCGACAAGGCGGTGGACTACAAGTTGGGAGCCCGCGGACTGCGCTCCATCGTGGAGAATATCATGATGGACGCTATGTTTGAGGTTCCCTCGAAGCGAATAAAATCCTTTGAAGTGACTGCCGAGTATGCCCAGCAGCAGCTCGACAAGTCGCATCTGCAATAAAATCCGGAAAAGTCTATGGCAAAAAAGAAACAGAATCTGACTGACGAGCTGAAGAAATACTTCGGCTTTGACAAGTTCAAAGGCGACCAGGAAGCGATTGTGCAAAACGTGCTGGACGGCAAGGACACCTTTGTGCTCATGCCTACCGGTGGCGGCAAGTCGCTGTGCTACCAGCTGCCCTCGTTGCTGATGGAGGGTACGGCCATTGTCATATCGCCGCTGATAGCACTGATGAAGAACCAGGTGGACGTCATCAGTTCTATGAGCGAGGAGGGAACGGCTCACTATCTGAACTCGTCGCTCAACAAGTCGGCTATCGACCAGGTGAAGGCTGACATCCTGGCAGGAAAGACCAAGTTGCTCTATGTGGCTCCAGAGTCACTGACCAAGGAGGAGAATGTGGAGTTCCTGAAGCAGGCCAAGATATCGTTCTACGCGATTGACGAGGCGCATTGTATCTCGGAGTGGGGACATGACTTCCGCCCTGAGTATCGACGCATCCGTCCCATCATCAACGAGATTGGCGATGCCCCAGTGATAGCCCTGACCGCCACCGCTACCGACAAGGTGCGTACGGACATCAAGAAGAGTCTGGGTATCATGGATGCCAAGGAGTTCAAGAGTTCTTTCAACCGTCCGAACCTGTACTACGAGGTGCGTCCCAAAACGGCTGATGTGGACAAAGACATCATCCGCTTTATCAAGCAACATCCGGGCAAGAGCGGCATTATCTACTGCCTGTCGCGTAAGAAGGTGGAGGAACTGGCCGAGATTCTGAAAGCCAACGACATCAAGGCCGCAGCCTATCATGCGGGTCTGGAGTCTGCACTGCGCTCTGAGACGCAGGATGCTTTCCTGATGGAGGAAATTGACGTCATTGTGGCTACCATTGCTTTCGGTATGGGTATTGACAAACCCGATGTGCGATTTGTTATCCACTATGACATCCCCAAGTCGCTGGAGGGCTATTATCAGGAGACGGGACGTGCCGGACGTGATGGAGGCGAAGGACTCTGTATTACGTTCTATGCCAAGAAGGACCTGCAGAAACTGGATAAGTTTATGGAGGGCAAGCCCGTTGCCGAGCAGGATATTGGTCGCCAGTTGCTGGCAGAAACCGCTGCCTATGCTGAGACTTCGGTATGCCGTAGAAAAATGTTGCTTCACTATTTCGGTGAGGAATACCATCAGGAAAACTGTCATAACTGCGACAACTGTCTGCATCCGAAGAAGGAGATGGAGGCTCATGAACTGCTACTTATTGTACTGAATGCCATTCATGCGCTGAAAGAGAACTTCCGGGCTGACTATGTGATAGACTTCGTGACAGGTCGTGAGACGGAGGAGATTCTGGCCCACAAGCACCAGAACCATGAACTGTTCGGTACCGGCGAGGGACAAGAGAGAAAACTGTGGAATCCGGTTATCCGTCAGGCCCTGTTGGCAGGATACCTGAAAAAGGATGTCGAGAACTATGGACTGCTGAAACTGACACCTGCCGGCAAGAAGTTCATCAAGAAGCCGGAGACGTTTATGATAGTCGAGGACAATGAGTTCCGTGACGACTATGAAGCCGGTGGTGAGCACGAGGCAACCATCAGCGCCCTTGATGAGACGCTCAGTGCCATGCTGAAAGACCTGCGCAAGAAGGTCAGCAAAAAGCTGGGACGGCCGCCCTATGTCATCTTCCAGGATGTCAGCATTGAGCAGATGGCTACCGACTTCCCCGTGACGCTGGAGGAACTGAAGAATATACAAGGAGTAGGCGAGGGAAAAGTTAGACAGCCTTATGCCAAAGAGTTTGTAGACCTCATCAAGCGCTATTGCGACGAGAACGAGATTGAGCGTCAGGCCGATATGCGTGTGCGTACCGTAGCTAAGAAGTCTATCCTGAAGGTGAAAATCATTCAGGCCATAGACCGCCAGATAGCACTCGACGACATTGCAACTGCCCAAGGCTTGGATTTTGACGAACTGTTGGACGAGGTGGAAGCCATTGTCTATAGCGGTACAAAATTGAACATAGACTACTTCCTTGAAGACGTCATGGACGAGGACCATGTAGACGATATCTACGACTATTTCTCCGAAAGCGAGACAGACTCGCTGGAGGATGCCATTCAGGAACTTGGCGCGGAATGTACAGAGGACGAAATCCGACTGGTGCGCATCAAGTTCATCTCGGAAATGGCGAATTAATTGTTAAGAACGAAGAGTTAAGAGTTAAGATTTAAGAAAAAATATCGCCTTCTGGCATTTTTCTTAATTCTTAATTCTTAATTCTTAATTAAAATGAGTAATTTTGCACGCAATAAAAATTTAAAGGAGTATATATTTATGTCATCATTTATTGCAGACAAGATTGTAATGGACGGCCTTACCTTTGACGACGTCCTGTTGATTCCCGCTTATTCTGAGGTGCTGCCTAAGACGGTAGAGTTGAAAACCTTCTTCTCGCGTAACATCCAGCTGAACGTACCTTTCGTGACGGCAGCCATGGATACCGTGACGGAGAGCCAGATGGCTATTGCCATTGCCCGCGAGGGTGGTATTGGTGTTATCCACAAGAATATGTCGATAGAGAATCAGGCTCGCGAGGTGGCTATTGTCAAGCGTGCTGAGAACGGTATGATCTACGACCCCATCACCATTCCCCTGGGAAGTACGGTGGCACAGGCGCTGGACATCATGGCAGAGTATCACATTGGAGGTATTCCCGTGGTAGACGATGATCGCCATCTGGTAGGTATTGTCACCAATCGTGACCTGCGTTTTGAGCGTCGTTTGGATCGTCTTGTCGACGAGATTATGTCGAAGGACAATCTGGTGACCACTCATCAGCAGACCGACTTGACTGCTGCTGCAGACATTCTGCAGAAGAACAAGATAGAAAAACTGCCTGTGGTGGACAAAGACAACCATCTGATAGGCTTGATAACCTATAAGGACATCACCAAGGCAAAGGACAAACCCATGGCTTGCAAGGACGAGAAAGGTCGTCTGCGTGTAGCTGCTGGCGTGGGTGTGACAACTGACACTCTGGAGCGTATGCA
>DEWO01000083.1 GCA_002363695.1 Prevotella sp. UBA3208 | reverse complement strand
GGTGTGATGATAGGCTACTTGGCCAATGCCATCATTGGAGTGCTGAAGTTCCTGTCGCCCGAGGAGGACGTCAAGGCCTTCGTGGTGTGGGGACTGGGCTCGTTCAGCCGCGTCAGCGGCGACCAGATGTTACTCTTCGTCGTCCTCATGTGCGTTCTGTTGCCCCTGAGTTTCCTGTTGGTGAAACCCATGAACCTCCTGTTGCTGGGCGACCGCTATGCCGGCAACCTGGGACTCAACGTCCGACAGGCCCGGCTGCAGATTATCGTCTGTTCGGGAGTGTTGGTGGCCATCGTGACAGCCTATTGCGGCCCCATCATGTTCATAGGGCTGGCCGTGCCCCATCTGGCCCGGTCCTTGTTCCGTACCAGCGACCATCGTCAGCTCATGCCCGCCACGGCCCTGTGTGGAGCAGCCTTGGCACTGGTCTGCAACTTCATAGCCCGAATGCCGGGCTTCGAGGGCGCCTTGCCTGTCAACAGTGTGACGGCCCTGGTGGGTGCCCCCGTCATAGCGAGTGTATTGTTCCGTCGTCGTCAATCAGAAGAATAGTCAGCTCGGCTTGCGGCACTAACGGTTGGCAGTGCTGCAAACAGTGGTGCAGGACGACGTGTACAAAGTCTTCTGTCTTATTGTCTGGAATGGCCTGCCATAGTTCGCGGGCCAGCGTATAGTCCTGGCTGATGTCGCATCCGGCCTCGTCCAGCATCCGGCTGATGAACTGCTTGTTCATGGTAGCCCTTCTGCTGTGTGTGTCCAGATGTCCCTCGGCCAGCTTGACCGCCTTGCCCAGCATCACCCCCAGCGTGATGTGTGCAAACGCCAGCTCGTCAGCCATCGCCAGCGTCTCGCCGATGTAGTTGCCGTACTCCACGAAAGCCTGTCGGGGCAGGCTGGGGTAGAGGCTGCGCACAAAGCGCTCGCTCTTGGCACCGCTGTTGATGACGACGCGTTCCGAGCCGCTGGCCTTGGCCACCTCCATGCACTTGCGGATGCTCTGGATGAAAGCCTCTTCCGAGAAGGGCTTGACGATGCCCGAGACGCCGATAATCGAGATGCCCCCCTCGATGCCCAGCCGCGGATTGAACGTCTTCCGGGCTATCTCTTCTCCGCCTGGCACGGAAATCGTAATCCTGACCGGTTCCTTGATGTTGTCGCGCATCATCTGCCGGGGGCCTTTGTTGATGGCAGCCTCGCCTGGCGGATAGTCGAAGCCGGGCAGCGTGAAGCGTCCTACACCTTCGCCGCCCCTGATTTCCAGCTGTGCTGACGGCTCCGCCGCGGCTCGTATCTCCAGTCCGTCGGTCACGTCGGGGTCGTCGCCGGCCTCTTTCGTACACCACGCATAGCCTTCGCCATAGCCCACCGCCACCATGACGGTCTCTCCGTCAGGCAGCCTGACAGCCACCTCGTCGGGCGTCTCTCCCCGCGTCAGCCTCGCCGTTGCCGCCATGGCCGCCGCCGTGGCACAGGTGCCGGTGGTCAGTCCGCTGTGCAGGGCGTAGAACTCCGGCAGCAGCCGTTCCACCATGCGTCGCAGTCCGTAAGGGCCGTTCACGGTATGACTGAAACTGAGTGCGGGGCGCTTGAGTACAATGATGCGCATACCTCGCTCCTCTGCCGCCTTCACCTTCTCCTCGAAGCCTCCGCTCAGCCCGCTCTCCTTCAGCAGCATGGCCTCGGCCTCAACGTCGATGTCACTCCCGTCTTCATAGTAGCACAGCTGGCTGTCCGCGGCACCCTGCTCGTGGGCCAGCCGGATGCTGCTTTCCCGAGGCAGGATGCGATACATTACGCGAACACCCTTTGCCTCCAGGTACTTCAGTTTGCCGATGCTCTGCACCCCCGTGGTAGCCAACAGCGAATGCACGTCGGCAGGCACCTCCGTGTAGTCGTCAATCCATGTGTATTCGGGGTTGCGTGGCGGATAGATGCGCTCGTATCGGACGACGGGAATATGCAGCGCCCCCGCCACGTCGGCTATCGTCTCGTGCAGCCGCGAGGCAAAGGGGTGGGCGGCATCCACCACGAGTCGTATGGCGTGCTGCCTGCAGCAGGCCCGCATTGCCTCGCCGTCCATCGCCCCGTCCAACCGGATGCCGTGGTGCAGCGCCACGTCCTGCTCGCCCGTCTTCGTCGAGTAGTAGTAGGCGGTGCCGGCCTCCTCCAGCACCTCCACGGCCTTGCGCCCTTCCGTCGTTCCTCCGAATACCAGTATCATAAACTAATACCTTTACTTAGCCTTGGCATGGTTCCGAAACCATTTTGATTCTTTGCGTGCAAAATTACGAAAAAGATACGAAACAACAAAACATAAACCATTAAATACGCCAGTTCGGGATAAGAAGTTCCATTGCTGAGCCGCGACAACATTCGACTGCAGGTCAAATCAGTCTACCCAAAACTTGCACCCGTTAGACTATGCTCATGCCGAGCATACCATAAAACAGCAGGTCCCCCGAATGAGGAACCTGCCGTTTTTCAATGCAATGCAATATTGCAATATCATATCAGTTTACGATACTTGCCCTTGTCCTTGCCACTGGTAATCTTCTGGGCCAGACCTTGGTCTTGCAAACGCTTCAGACGGCTGCAAATACTGCCAGTTTTACCTTCGTAGTTGAAGGATTTATCTACGTCTTCCGCTGTGAAGGGATTCGGCAAGCGGTGATAGCCCAGCCACGTCTTCTGCTTATGGCGCACGTTCGACGACTGTGCCGCAGCCAGGTCATCGTAGTGCTTTTCGAGGATGGCCTTACAGTAGTGTTCCTGGAATGCCAGCTGAGCGTTAGCAATAAGAATAGCCAGTCGCACGTCCTTCTGGTCAACCTTGAAGTCGGGGCCACACTTCCAGCGTCCGTCAGTGTCCTGAACCATTTGGTCCCAATGTCTTGACACCACGAACGGTAGTACGAAGTTGGCTGAAACCCAGCAAGGGCGCTTTACCAAGTCCTCTTCGGCATAGTCTTTATCCTCACCAGCGTCCTCCATGTGATGCTTTGTCCATAGCTGCAAAGCCTTCGAGATTGTCTCACAGGGAATCTCACCCTTGCAGTTGTCCAGCTTATAAGCCCAGTCGCGCAGTTCCTCATCACGCTTGCGTGCAGCATCATCGTAGGGCGACGGTTCCAACATTTCGAAGTTACTGTCCGCATTGGGCACGATGGCAAAGCGCGACATCAGTCCGTTCACGATCGTCTTTTCCGAAATGATAGCCTTTGCAGCATCCTCGGTTCCTGTGTAAACAGCATTAAAATGTACGGGCGTTTCGCCCACGGGAGCATTAGAAGTTTTCAGATATGCGCCATGTTTCTCAGAGTGAAAGGATTTCAACCAATAAGTCTGCAGGGCATCCATATAGGATTTCTTCAACTGCGCCAGCGTGTTTTGCAGTTCAGAGTCGAAGATGCTCACATGCAGATAGAACTCTTCGCCGTCAATCGTCTCATGAGCGT
>DEWO01000068.1:2485-8011 GCA_002363695.1 Prevotella sp. UBA3208 | reverse complement strand
CTTCGGCAACCGTTTTATTAGTTTCTCTAAGCAGCTGACAGGCACGTTTGATACGAGCCTCACGCAGCAAATCCTGTGGTGTGATACCCATAGCCTGCTTGAGTTTCCGCTGCAATCCACTGCGACTGACTGCCGCTGCCGTGGCCATGTCTCCCACCCCGGCTTCACTATTTGCAATATTCTCTTCCACAAACTGCATCACACGCTGAAGTATAGGATCTATTTCTCGCTCTTCCCTGTTCTCCTCTTGCTTGTCGCCCGAAATGATCCCCTCTCCATTTTTTTCGATTAACGCCAGATATTTCTCCAGCGTCTCATGTTGCTTACGCTTGATTTGTCGTATATATAATAAGGTAAAGACAGCTGCTGCCAAGAAACCTACAACAAGCAACACAATAAGTAATCGTCCGAAAGCCGACTCCCAAAAAGTAGGTTGTACCACAATGGTCAGCCGACGGATGTTACCAGCCCACTGGCCGTCAGCATTTGTAGAACGAATCTCCAACTGACAGGTTCCTGGTGACAAGTCAAGCAATGTAGCAGAACGGTCGTGGCCAATGTAGTTCCACTGCTTATTGGGCAAAAGCCGGAAGGCATAGCTGATACGCTCTGGAGCACTGTATTCGAGAGCGGCAAAGCGAATCGTCAGGCTTCGCTCATGGGGACCCAGCAGGATGGTATCGGCATAGGCTACAGCCCAGCGGTCATTAGCACCCTGAACAGAAACTCCCGTCAGCACAAGAGGTGGCTGGTAAACTTGGCGGAACATCTTGTGAGTGGAGGTCACAAAAGCTCCATCAGTCAAGCCAAAAAGCCAACGGTCGCCACTAAGGCGTTGCGGACGGGCATCACTAAAGCGATAGTCACTACCCGTAAAACGAGCATCGAGCACTCGATAGTGACCTGCACTGTCCAACAGACTCACTAGATGGCTACTGACCACCATGGTCCAGTTGTTGTCCATCTTTGTCATGGATAATACCACATCAGATGGTAACAGGTGGGCAGCAGCATTGTAATGCCTGAAAGACAATTGGCCGGCCAGCAGGTCGTGACCCTCTATACGATTGATACCGCCACCTTCCGTACTGATGTAGTAGTTCCCGTGGACGTCTTGTATCATATCCATAGTAGCACTACTGCTCAGACTTTTTGCACGATCTGATTCCCGTTGGTGCTGATGAAACTGCATGTCATCAGCGTTTTCCTCTAATTTGGCTATCAACAGGCCGTCTGTCGTCGTAGCCATAAGCACCTGGCCATTCTCGGCAGTAGTCAAGAAACGTGCCCGTTGGAAAACATTCTCTGGATAGTTCTTAGGCACACGAAAGTGGGGAATCTTGGCCTTTGGCTCATCAGTATAGCAAAGTCCCCCGCCCAATGTTGCTAACCATAGCCGGCCAATAGAATCCTGGGTGATTGCATATACATTGCTATGAGGTAAATCTGTGAAATGTTCTACTTTGAATATTCCTGTCGTAGTTTCGGTTAATCGGAACAAACCGTCAGGTTTGGTGCCAAGCCACAAAGTACCGTCAGCCGCCTCATACATGCAATAAACAGCGGCACCAAAGCGGGTATAGGCTTGACGAAGATGGCCGTCAGGTGCCAGATAGCCAAGCAGCCTGTCACCATCGGCCGAGTAGACACGCAGGGCAGCATCGTCCTTGGTGGCCACCCAGTAGCGTTGCCGGTGGTCGGTGAAGAGACATTTCACCTCAGCTTTTGGCTCTATGTCCAATCGTTCTGTATTCTGCTCAATAAGTATTTCTTTGTTAATACCTACCGCTCCTAACGTCCATCGGTTGCCCTGACGATCAGTATAACCAAAGCCTCGTTGCCTGTCGTCGTCCTTCCGCGCTTGTGACATACGGTAGCGCTTCAGATCGTCGGCAGCATGGCTGGCCTCCTTGGCTGTCATGTTGGTAAAACGATAGGTATGCGTATCAAACAGATAATAGCCATCGTCCACACGGCAAACGATTTTTCCGTCGGGACGCAGGGCTATATCGCGAAAACGGTCGGTCGTCATGTGGCAGCCATCACCCACCTGAGACTTGAAGGTGTGGAACTCATAGCCGTCGTATCTACATAGCCCGTTCCATGTTGCAAACCACATGAAGCCCAGCTCGTCTTGCAGCAGCTGGGTGACGTGTCCATGTGGAAGCCCGTCCTCTTCGTCATAAAATATCACACGTTGTAGTGGCTGGCCGACTGTGACCAGCCAAGACAGGTAGGAGAGGAGGAGGAAAAAGTTCCGTTTCATTGTTTCAGAACCACTGCATTAACTGACGAAGATAGGCTGTCAACTCGGCAGCCATCTTTTCGTGTTGCCACTTGCTGGGATGCCACGAGGCACCAAAGCCGATGTCGCCGGTCTGGGGGGTGAAGTCAAAGCGGTACACCTGGTTGTCGCCAGCCTTATGGGCTTCGTCTACCACCTCGTTCAGCGTATTCCTGGCTATCTCCAGCTCCTTTCCGTTGAGCATCGAGCCACACAGATAGACTATCTTTGCTTTCGGATTATGCCCTCTCACCTGCTTCAAGAACTTCTTATAAGCCGCCTTCAGCAGACGCACGTCGTAGTTGTTGGTTGACAGGTCGTTGGTGCCGAGGTTGATGCACACCAACTGGGGCTGGTAACGGCTGAAATCCCACTTCTCGCTACGGTCGTAGAGGTTGGTGTACTCGTATTCGGTAGTCATCACGTTCTCAGGTGTTCCCGCCTTGGGGCCGCCGTAACTGCGATAGACTCCGATGCCACTGCGGGCCACCACATGAGCCATCGCATCCAACTCGCGACAGCAAATCTGAGCATAGGTCAGATAGTGGTTCTCGGTTTCATATTCAAAAGGATCACTGGCCACGATGGCTTCGTTACCATAGCCGCAGGTAATGCTGTTGCCGATGAACTCAATGGTGCGCTGAGGCAGGGTGGGGGGAGGAAGCAGCGTACAACCCTTGTCGAGAACAAAGCCTCGGAAGTCGGGCTTCAGCTCATAGCCTTCGATGACGTACATCAGCCGGACGGTATGACAACCTTGTGGCAGGGCTGTAGCAATGGTTACCACCGAGTCACGTTCGCCCATCACGCTGACCTTGAATGGTGCTGTCTGGTCTATCTGTGCCATGAAGTAGCCACTCTTGGGCTTGGCCCATAGTTTCAGACTGGTTCCCGTGAAGCAGGCATTGATCTGTGTGCCGGGGAAGGTAAAGCGCGGCCGCTCGGGATTGTCAAAACAGATGCGCCCGATATACTGGATATTCTTGTCTGTAGGTTTGATGACTGTTCCCTGCAAAGGAAGTGTAGTGCTGGCTTGTGTTGCCAAAGCAGCGAATGTTGCTAAAAAAATAAGGATAGTACGTCTCATAAGTAGGTTTTTGTTGTTTCGAGTGCAAAGGTACAAAATAATTGATAATTGATAATTCTTTTTCTAAGAAAAAGTGTGGCGATGCAATGATAATTGATAATTTTTCCGTAATTTTGCAAACAAATTCTTAAAAAGTATCCATGGACGAAGATTTTGACATCAGGCAGGAACAGATGAGTTCGGGCGAAAAGGAGTTCGAGAACGCCCTGCGACCGTTGTCGTTCAACGACTTCAGCGGCCAGCAGCAGGTGGTGGAGAACCTGGAGGTATTCGTCGAGGCTGCCAAATATCGTGGTGAACCGTTGGACCACGTCTTGCTGCACGGTCCTCCCGGACTGGGAAAGACTACGCTGTCGAACATCATTGCCAACGAACTGGGGGTAGGATTCAAGATTACCAGCGGCCCGGTGTTGGACAAGCCGGGTGACCTGGCAGGTATCCTGACATCACTGGAAAAGAACGACGTGCTGTTTATTGATGAGATTCACCGTCTGTCGCCTGTAGTAGAAGAATACCTCTACTCAGCCATGGAGGACTATCGTATCGATATCATGATAGATAAAGGTCCGTCGGCACGTAGCATCCAGATAGACCTGAACCCGTTTACGCTGGTGGGTGCCACCACACGCAGTGGTTTGCTGACGGCACCCCTGCGTGCACGCTTCGGCATCAATATGCACTTGCAATACTATGATCCTGAGACGTTGCAGCGGATTATAGAGCGTTCTGCCAGCATCCTACGCGTACCCATTACGACGGATGCGTCGCTGGAGATAGCCCGCCGTTCACGTGGTACGCCCCGTATTGCCAATGCACTGTTGCGCCGCGTGCGTGACTTTGCCCAGGTGAAAGGTTCGGGGCGTATTGACTCCAGCATCACGAAGATAGCCCTGAAGGCACTGAACATCGACCAGTATGGACTGGACGAGATAGATAACCGCATCCTGCTGACCATCATTGACAAGTTCCGGGGCGGGCCGGTGGGTATCACCACCATTGCTACAGCCATTGGCGAAGATGCCGGCACGGTGGAAGAGGTCTACGAGCCTTTCCTCATCATGGAAGGTTTCATCAAGCGCACCCCACGAGGCCGCATGGTGACAGAACTGGCCTACAAGCACTTCGGACGCAACCCGTATTCGGGCAACATTATGGAGCCGTCGCTGTTTGAGTAAGTTGAGAGTTAAAAACTGAAAGTTGAGAGTGATATGAGAACTGGAATATTCGTTGGAAGTTTCAATCCGTTTACCATAGGTCACGATTCTATCGTGACTCGGGCGTTGCCGTTGTTCGACCGTCTGGTTATCGGCGTGGTTGGCGACCAGGTACACAAGCCTGATTTGCCTTCAGCCGAAACACGTATCAAGGCCATTGCCGACCTATATGCCGACGAACCACGCATAGAGGTGAAGCCTTACTATGGCTTGGCGGTAGACTTTGCCAAAGCCGAAAAGGCCCGCTTCATTGTAAAGGGTGTCCGCTCGGTGAAAGATTTTGAGTACGAGCGCGAACAGGCCGACATCAACCGCCAACTGAGTGGCATAGAGACCATTCTGCTCTACAGCGAGCCACAATATGCATCCATTTCGTCTACCATGGTGCGCGAGCTGCAACACTTCGGCGTGGATGTAACGCCCTATCTGCCCCATCGTAAACTGTAAAAATGTAAATAGAAATGATTACTTATTCTGCTGAAAACGTCAAGTTCCCCAATATTAAGCGTCGCGAAACCACAGCATGGATTCGCCGTGTGGCTGCCACCTACGGCAAGAAAGTCGGCGAGGTCGGCTATCTGTTCTGCAACGACGAGCACATCCTTGAGGTTAACCGCGAATATCTGGGACACGACTATTATACAGACATCATCACCTTCGACTACGATGAAGGCGACACGCTGAATGGCGACTTGGTGATTTCGTTAGATACCGTTCGCTCTAATGCCGAACTCTTCCACAAAGAGTATGACGAGGAACTGCATCGGGTCATCATTCATGGCATCCTGCACCTTTGTGGCATCAACGACAAAGGTCCCGGTGAGCGCGAACTGATGGAAGCTGCCGAAAATGCGGCACTAAAGCTCCTCCGCTAACAGTTTTCCAACTTCATTAAGACTACTGGCCACACCAATATAGCTGTGCCAGTCGCCACGTATCGC
>DEWO01000068.1:0-2364 GCA_002363695.1 Prevotella sp. UBA3208 | reverse complement strand
ATATTGTAAAGGATGACGCGCTTGGCATGGTATCCGATAGTGGCCGAGGCCGCTACGGTGAACACCTCGTCTATTGTGCCAATGCCTCCAGGCAGGGCAATGCAGACATCACTCTGGTCGAGCATCAGCTGCTTGCGGTCGCTCAGGTTGTCACACAGCATCTCGACATCCACATACTCCGAGATGCGACCATTCTTCTCCACAATCTGTGGAATCACACCGATGGTGAGTCCTCCAGCCTCATGAACCGCCTTGGCCACACACTCCATCAAACCGCAATTCACACCGCCATACACCAAGGTATGGCCCTCTTGCGCCATCCATCGCCCCAGCTCGCTGGTCAGCCCGAAAAAATCTGGGTCAATCTGCTGATTTGCCGAACAAAATACACATATCTTCATATCTTTTGCAAAGTTACGAAAAAAAATCGTAACTTTGCAACCGAATTAGAAAAGTTATTGATATTGAAGACATTTGAAGAACTTGGTGTCTGCGAAGGGATTCGCCGCGCCATTGAGGAGATGGGTTTCGTACAGCCCATGCCCGTACAGGAGGAAGTTATACCTTATCTATTAGGTAACCGTAACGATGTGATTGCCCTGGCCCAGACGGGTACGGGCAAGACTGCTGCATTCGGCATCCCCGTATTGCAGCGAATAGCCGAGAAGCCACGCCCCATCATGGGTGAGATAGGCAGAGGACTGCCACAGGCACTGGTCCTCGCCCCTACCCGTGAACTCTGTCTGCAGATAGCCGACGATATGCGCGACTTCTCGAAATATCTGGAGGGCATCCATATCGAGGCCGTCTACGGAGGTGCCTCCATTGAGCAACAGATACGTGCGCTGCGCAAGGGCGTACAGGTTATTGTTGCCACCCCTGGCCGACTCATCGACCTGATGAAGCGCGGTGTGGCCAAGCTGGATGATGTACGCAATGTAGTGCTCGACGAGGCTGACGAGATGTTGAACATGGGATTCTCGGAGAGCATCGATGCCATACTGGAGGGTGTGCCCGAGGATAGGAATACGCTACTCTTCTCCGCCACCATGAGCCGCGAGATAGAGCGCATAGCCAAGGGGTATCTGCACGACTACAAGGAGATTGTGGTAGGCAGCCGCAACGAGGGTGCCGAGCACGTGAACCATATCTACTATATGGTGAATGCCAAGGACAAGTATCTGGCACTGAAACGACTGGTGGACTACAACCCACGCATCTTTGCCATCATCTTCTGCCGTACCAAGATAGAGACACAGGAGGTGGCTGACAAACTGATTCGAGACGGCTACAATGCCGAAGCACTGCACGGCGATCTCTCGCAGCAGCAACGCGACCTGACTATGCAGAAGTTCCGCCAGCATACCGTACAACTGCTGGTGGCTACTGACGTAGCAGCCCGCGGACTGGATGTGGACGACTTGACACACGTCATCAACTACGGACTGCCCGACGATATTGAGAACTATACCCACCGTTCTGGCCGTACGGGCCGTGCCGGCAAGAAAGGCACTTCTATCAGTATTGTCCACAGCCGCGAGAAGCATAAAATCCGCAACATCGAGAAAGAGATAGGCAAGCTGTTCGAGCAAGGCACCATCCCCTCGGCCGAGGAAATCTGCAAGAAACAGCTCTATAAGGTCATGGACCAGATTGTCAAGGCTGACGTGGACGAGGAACAGATTGCCCCCTTTATGCAGGACATCAGCCGCTACTTCGAGTATATTGACAAGGATGACCTCATCAAGAAGATTGTCTCGCTGGAGTTTGGCAAGTTCCTGGAGTATTATAAGAATGCGCCAGAGATAGAGTCAGTCACTTCGAGAAAGGAAGAACGGGGACGGCGAAACGACAATAAAGGCGGCAAGTCAGATCGTAAGGTCCAAACCTCTGAGGGTTATACTAAACTATTCATCAACCTGGGCAAGAAGGACGGTTTCTATCCTGGTGAACTGATGCAGTTTCTCAATAAGAACGTCCACGGCCATGTAGAAGTGGGACATATTGACCTGCTGCAGACCATGTCGTACTTTGAAGTTCCAGAGGAAGATGCCCAGCGTGTCATGAAATACATCAATGGCGAGCGCTATAAGGGCCGTGAGGTGCGCTGCAACGATGCTGCAGAGGGGGGGCATGGGAAACCCACCAAAGGACCGAGGAGCACCAGTAAGACTGGTAGAACCAGTAAGACTAGTCAAACTAGCAGAACTAGTCAAACTAAAAAGCCCCAAGAGCCCAGACGGCCCAAGGAAGCCCGCACCTACCAAAAAGACGAATGGATGCAGTTCCTGAATCCCAAAGGTATGCGCCCCAATCATTCCAAGAAGCTAAAAGGCGAGATTCCCAACTTCGAGGAAGAGGGCT
>DEWO01000146.1 GCA_002363695.1 Prevotella sp. UBA3208 | reverse complement strand
AACTGATAGGGGCCGTAGTTGTTCGAGCAATTGGTCACGACGACAGGCATTCCGTAGGTGTCGTGGAAAGCGCGGACGAAGTGGTCGCTCGATGCCTTCGAGGCACTGTAGGGCGAGTGGGGATTGTACTTCGTGGTCTCTAAGAAGAACTTGTCGCCGTAGGCCAGATGGTGCTCAGCACTGCTGGCTGTCGTGGTGAACGGCGGCTCGATGCCGTCGGGATGAGTCAGTTCCAAGGCACCATACACCTCGTCGGTAGAGATGTGGTAGAATCGCTTGCCCTCATACTTCTCAGGCAGGCTTTCCCAATAGAGTTTGGCAGCCTGCAGCAACGAGAGCGTACCCATCACGTTGGTCTGGGCAAAGGTAAAGGGGTCTTTGATGCTACGGTCCACATGACTCTCGGCAGCCAGATGAATGATGCCGTCCACATGTTTGTCCAGCATGAGCTTGTAGAAAGCATCGAAGTCGCAGATGTCCATCTTCACAAACTCGTAGTTGGGTTTCTGCTCGATATCCTTCAGGTTAGCCAGATTGCCGGCGTAGGTCAACTTGTCCAGATTGATGATATGGTAATCGGGATACTTGTTCACAAACAGGCGCACCACATGACTTCCTATGAAGCCTGCGCCACCAGTAATGACAACGGTACGTTTCATATTTCTAAATATTATTTCTTTTTCTTCTTCCAATCATAAATAAAGTTGCCAAGTCCAAACACGAGGGCAAAAATAGCCGTTCTATAAAAGTTGATTTCTGGTTTCGTAAAATATTGAAACACAATATCAACGATAGCGGCAAGCACGACCATCCCTGCGGCCTTTGCCAAAAAAGCGAAAAGTTTATCTCTTGTCATAATTCTATTTTGTTGTATTTATCTCCCTAATGTTATAACTTCGCAATCAGTGAATTTATTGCCCTCAATAGTCAGTCTTATAAGCGTTCGTTCCTTGTGCCACCCCTGCAGTCCAGCGGCACCAGGGTTGATGTGCAGCAGGTTCAGCGTCTTGTCGAACTTCACCTTCAATATATGCGAGTGTCCGGCAATGAAGAGTTGGGGCGGTGAGGCATAGAGTTGTCCGCGAATCGAGTAGTCGTAGTTGCCGGGATAGCCGCCGATGTGTTTCATCAGCACTTCCACGTCCTCACACTTCCAGCGCAGTATCTCTGGATACATCAGCCGCAGGTCGCCACCGTCGCAGTTGCCGCAGACGGCACGCAGAGGACGGAACTCCGCCAGCTTCTCGGCCACCTCCAACGAACCGATGTCGCCGGCGTGCCATATCTCGTCGCATGGTTCAAAGTAGTGCAGGTACTTGGGGTCCCAGTACGAATGGGTGTCACTGATGATTCCTATCTTTTTCATGTTCCAAGTCTTACTCCGATGCCCAACATCAGATTGTTCGTATAATTATAGTTGTATAGGCAGTAGCCGATGTTCAGGAAGAAATGTCGCGTGAGGTCAATCTTCATGGCCAGCGTTTCGTAGAAGCAATTCAGTCCGCCCACCACATAGCGTCCCACACCCGCACTGGCACGGAACACGGGCATGGTCAGCTCGGCACGGGCCTGTAAGCCCAGCGACATCTTAGGGCTGACGCTGTCGTCATAGACACCATCCAGCGACGGACCCAGGGCGAAGGCACTGTTCAGCCTATAGGTCGGACTGACGGACAGCCCTGCTACGGTATAGGTAGTAGGATTTCCCAGACTTCGCTTCTTCCATCCGCCATAGGCCACGATGTCCCAGGCCCAGTGGTGCCCCTGGCTGACGGGCTCTGCCGTAAAGAGCGAAGCCCGCGAGATGTCTTCACGACGATTGAAGTAGTAGGCTACCGACATACGCCCTCCCATGGTGTTGAAACCCTCGTTAGGCATACGCAGGTTGGCATTCGACGAGTGCGCATAGCCATAGCCCACGTTCAGGTCCCAGTGGCGCCCCAGCATGAAGCGGAAGAAGACGTCAGCCCCGATGTAGGACATGACACGCGAACCCACCACATGATTGGTCTCGTTGATAATGGACTCGTAAGCTTTCCATCCTGCTGCGATACCTAAGTTCAGCTCGTAGTTGAGCGACACATGACGCGAGAAGTTGATGATGGGGGCTCCCTGAACGATGTAAGCCAGGACTGGCGTTCCGAGCTGGCTGCTGGTCAGAATGGTTCCCACGCCAAAGCCGGCATAGGCTCCGATGGCCGAGGGATTACCCGCTTGTTGCAAGGTGTACTTCAAACGCAATGTGGTAGATGTATTGATGTTCTCACCCTGCGGGTTGTCACCACGCAGGTAGTTGTTGTTTTGTATAACGCCGCTGGGCACCACGTCGGCCTCCAGACGGTGGACGTAGGTCGTGTCAGCCCATGTCCCCGTAGGAAGTCCGGCCAGCACCAGAAGGAGCAAAAGGATGTGCCTGCAGTTCGTCTTCATAGTTCAAAACGCTTGCAGATGAAGTCGGCAATCAGCTTCTCTGTTGCCTGGAGGCCGAGGACGGAGGTGTCAATGCAAAGGTCGTACGACTCGGCAGCGCCCCACTTCTTGCCGGTATAGTAGTTATAGTAGGCGGCACGCTTGGCCTCGCGCTGCTCGATGAACTTACGGGCCTGCGGACGGTCCAGTTCCTGCTTAGCCATAATCTGCTGAATGCGGAAATCCATCGAGGCCGTGACAAACACACTGACGACATCCTTCCGTTCACGCAGCACATAGTCGGCACAGCGTCCCACAAAGACGCACGAGTCTTCATCGGCAGCCTTCAAGATGGCATCGCTCTGAAACTTGAACAGCGACTCCTGCGAGAAGTTGTTCTGGTAGAGGCTGTTGTCTGACACGTGTGAGGAATGCAAGTTGAACAGCGAACGGAACAGGCCCCGCTGCTCGTCATTCTGCTCAAAGAACTTCTCGGAGAATCCACTCTCCTTGGCTGCCAGGTTGAGCAGTTCCCGGTCATAGTATTTGGCACCGAAGTCGAGTGCCAGCATACGGGCTATATCATGTCCGCCAGAGCCCAGCTGGCGACCTATACAGATAATGATATGCTTATTCATTGTTTACCTTTTAGTCGTTTCATATACCAAAACAGCAGGGGCAGCGTCATCGTAAAAGAAGCGAAGTCGCTGACAGGCATAGCGTACCACACACCGTCAAGTTCCCAGAACATAGGCAGCACATAGGCCAGCGGCAACAGCATGAACAGCTGTCGCGTCAAGGACAGGAAGATGGAAATCTTCACCTTGCCGATACACTGGAAGAAATTAGTGATGACCGCCTGCGAACCCACGACAAAGAACACCATCATCACCACATGGATGCCGCGAGCCGAGAGGCCGAGCAGGGTCTCATCGGTAGTGAAGATGCGGGCTATCTCTCGCGGAAACAGCATGGACAATGCCCATCCCACCAGGAGTATCGTGGTTGCAGCCCCGATGGTCAGCCAGAGACAGCGGAACATACGGTCGTATCGCTCGGCACCATAGTTATAGCCTACGATAGGCTGCATACCCTGGTTCATACCCATGACGAACATAAAGAACACCATGGCTACCGAGTTGGCTATGGAATAGGCACCGACAGCCATATCGCCGCCGTAGTGCACAAACTGATTGTTCATGAAAATAACGATGATGCACGCCGTCACATTCATCAGGAACGGGGAGATGCCTATGGCTATGATGTTATGCACCAGATTGCCCTGCAGACGGTAGATGCCCCGTTTCAGGTGCAGCAGTTCCTTCTTGTCCGAGAACACCCGCATCTGCCAACACAGCGCCAGAGTCTGGCTGGTAATGGTAGCCAAAGCGGCTCCACGGATTCCCCATCGGAACCACCAGACAAACAAGATGACCAACACGATGTTGCAGGCCACGGTGAAAAGCGTGGCATACATGGCGTGACGGGGTTTGCCAGCAGCTCGCAGGACGGCATTCATGCCGAAGTACATATGCGTCACCATGTTGCCCAACAGGATGACCGTCATAAACTCGCGGGCATAGGGCAGTGTCACATCGCTGGCACCAAAGAAACGCAGGATGGGGTCCAGAAATATCAGGCAAACCACCATAAACAGAAAGCCGATAATCAGGTTCAGCGTCACCGTATTGCCCAGCAGATGCTCGGCTGTCTTGTAGTCGCGCTGCCCCAGTTTGACACTGATACAGGTCGACGCACCCACACCTACAGCCGCACCAAAGGCACCCGAGAGGTTCATAAACGGGAACGTGATACCCAAGCCGGCAATGGCCTCAGGACCCACCATCTGGCCAATAAACGCACGGTCGATGATGTTATACAGACTGCTGGCCGTCATTGCCACAATGGCTGGCAAGGCATACTGCACCAACAGTCCTCCAACGGGTTTCTGACCCAGCTCCAATGCCGATTGCTTATTGTCCATAAGTTATTTTTTGCTCATTTTGGGTGCAAAGGTACAAAAAAATTGATAATTGACAATTGATAATTGATAATTATTTCGTACCTTTGGCCCCATGAAACGACTACTAACCATCATATTGGCTGTATTTAGCGTGCTGACAATTTCTGCTGAAACGCAACAGGAATTGAACAAACGCGTTCGCTACAAGGACGGACCTGCCTACATCTACCGCATTTCCCTGGCAGACAAGCAGGGTACGGATTTCTCACTGGACCACCCCACCCGATTTCTCTCACGCCGGAGTGTCGAGCGCCGACGCCGTCAGGGGCTAAGTCTGGATTCTACGGACTTGCCCGTTTCCTATCGTTATCGCCGGCTCATCGAGAGCAGGGATGTCTGCGTGATTGGGCAAAGCCGTTGGCAGAACACGCTGCTTGTCCGCGTAAAGGACACCACCATGATACAACGTGTCAGCAAACTGGCGTGCGTCACGTCGTGCCGTATGGTGTGGCAGTCGCCTGACAGCGTCTCTCCGACGGCCATCAAGACCAAATATCACGAACACTTTGAAGAACGCGACAGCGTCAGCGGCGACCTCTACGGACAGGCTTCCAAGCAAATCACCATGCTCAAAGGCCAACGGCTGCACAACATCGGAATGCGGGGAGAAGCCATGATGATAGGCATCATTGACGGAGGTTTCAAGAACGTCGACAAGATTCCTGCCTTCCAGCACATTGACATCAGAGGGCATCAGGATTTTGTCACACCGGCCTCGCCAAGCATATTTGCCGAGACAGATCATGGTACCAAGGTGCTCTCGACCATGGCCGTCAACGAGCCTTTTTACTACATGGGCACGGCACCCAAAGCCTGCTACTGGCTGCTGAGGAGCGAAGACCAGCAGACAGAGCAAGAGGTGGAGGAAGACTACTGGACCATGGCGGCCGAATTTGCTGACAGCGTAGGGTGCGACCTTGTCAACTCGTCATTAGGATACAACGAATACGACCACAGCTCCATGTCCTACCACCAGTGGCAATTGGACGGCCACACTTCGTTCGTCAGCCGTTCAGCCTCGATGATGGCGGCAAAAGGCATGATACTGGTCAACTCTGCCGGCAATTCCGGCATGGGCACCTGGAAAAAGGTGACCGTTCCTGCTGACGCAGACCACATCTTGACCGTCGGTGCCATGCTGGCCAACGAACCTTACAAAATAGCACCGTTCAGCAGTGTAGGCCCGACTCAGGACCAACGGGTCAAGCCTGACGTGGTGGCCATCGGTGCCCCAGCCAAGCTGGTCAATGGCCGAGGAGTCATCATGGACGACATGGGGACCTCGTTTGCGGCCCCTACCGTCTGCGGGCTGACGGCTTGTCTGTGGCAGGCGCTTCGGCAGATGACTGCAGAACAGCTGATAGCGCTCATCCGCCAGACCAGCAGCAACTACGAACACCCGGACAACATCTACGGTTACGGAGTACCCAACTTCTGGCGTGCCTACCAAATAGGTTCCTACGAACTCAACAAAATGAATATCCACTGACATGCCCACGCTCTCGCACTACACCCTCCGACAACTGAACCTCATGGTGCGCGACGCCATAGCGATGCAACTGCCTGACGAATATTGGGTTGAGGCTGAATTGTCTGAATGCCGTGAGCGTGGCGGACATTGCTACATGGAACTGGTCGAGAAGGACGACAGGAGCAACACGCCCATAGCCCGAGCTTCAGCCAAATGCTGGCGACAGACCTGGCAGATGGTACAGCCCTACTTCGAGCGCACCACAGGCCAGCCCCTGCACGCCGGACTGAAAGTGCTGCTGAAGGTCTATGCCCAGTTTCACGAGGCTTATGGCTTCTCATGGATAGTCACAGACATCGACCCCACCTACACCTTAGGCGACATGGCCCGCCGTCGTCAGGAAATCATCCGCCAACTGAAAGAAGAAGGTGTTTTCGACCTGCAACGTGAACTGCGTCTGCCGCTTTTCGCCCAGCGCATTGCCGTCATCTCGGCTTCCAACGCTGCCGGCTACGGAGACTTCTGCCGACAGCTGGAGGACAACGGCTATGGATTCCATTTTACCATCCAACTCTTTCCTGCCATCATGCAAGGAGAGCAGGTGGAGTCATCCATCATCAACGCGCTCAACCAAATTTACAACGACATCAGCCATTACGATGTGGTATGCATCCTAAGAGGCGGCGGTGCCACTGCCGACCTCAGCGGCTTCGACACACTGGCATTGGCCGAGAACGTCGCCCAGTTCCCGCTGCCCGTCATCACGGGTATCGGACACGACCGTGACGAAAGCATCCTCGACATGATTAGCCATACACGTGTCAAGACACCTACAGCAGCAGCAACGCTACTGGTTGACAACCTGCTCAGAGTACTGGACCGCATCGAACGTGCCCAGACATTCGTCAGCCATTTCGTCAGCGACAGCATCCACCGCCATCAGCAGCACATCAGCCAGCTGGCCACACTCATCCCCACCCTCGCCCTGCATACTGTCAGCGACGGACGCCATCGTATTGAGATGCTGCAACCCCGGCCTCGTTTAGCCATTGAGCGACTGCTAACGGAACAGAAGCACCGGTTGGAGCGCATGGCACTACAGCTGCAAGGTTTCGACCCCCAGATACTGCTGGCCCGAGGCTACAGCATCACCCTCAAGGATGGGCGAGCCGTCCGCGACCCAGCCCAGGTGAAGCCTGGCGACGAGATAGAAACCCGAATAGAAAAAGGAACATTTAAATCTATAGTCAAATGAACGAAGAAACAATAGCATTGCAAAACCATAAATACGAAGAGGCTCTGGCCCAACTGGAAACCATCGTTCAGAAGATGGAGCAGAACGAGTTTGATATAGACGAACTCGCTGCGCAACTGAAAGCTGCGCAGCGATTAATCAAGTTCTGCAAAGACAAGCTGTCTAAGACAGAAGCGGAAATCTTAAAAATACAAACCGAAGCACAGTAAGCCTGCGTCCCCGAACTTACAGCATCACACCGAACGACAGGGCGTGGAACTGCGGTCCCATATCCTTCTTCAGCACGCTCATAGGCGAATACTTGAAGTAGGCGCTTACTTTCTTGTATGTCACCATACCCATGAGGTCGATGGTGACAGGACGGTACTCGATGCCCTTGACGTAGATGTCGTTCTCGTAGTCACCTACCGTGTACTCGTTGTTGATACGTCCTTTCAGGTTGAAGTTGACCACAGGCCCCAGCGTGAAACTCCAACAACTCTTATGCCCGAACTTC
Organism: Prevotella sp. UBA3208; assembly: GCA_002363695.1. Next base: position 3,963 of record DEWO01000146.1, on the reverse strand, counting down.
TGGGTAAACAAGAAGGGCACTGACAGGCTGAAGATGTTAATGGCCGAGCGCTTCGACGAGCTCTTATCGGGAAACGCCCCCACGCCTACCACATGGCTGTCGTCCATGACGAACATCTTATCCTTGCTCAAGGCATAACTGCTCCATTTTGCCCAAAGGCCGACAGAATAGGTCTGCAGCGCTTTCTTGGGCGTGTACTTGTAACGCAATCCGATAGTCCATTCCGTCGAACGGAAGGGTGCAAAACCCACGCCATCGGGAGCACCGGTGGGTGCCGAGAAGCCCAGCGCCAAGTCAAAGTCCAGAAAGTCTGCTTTCTTGTACTTGTCGTAGGCACGCTGCTTGGTGGTGTTCTTTACCGTGTCACCATTGACTATCACAATGGTGTCTCTTCTCTCTAATGCCTGCACGGACAGGGTCATGACCAATGCAAACATCATGGCTAATAACTTTTTCATCGTCATACTTTTTGTTCTATGTTGTTAATCTGTGCGCAAAAGTACTAATTTTTAAGCGATTTCTATCACTTTTTCCGCGAAATTCTTGCACAGGCGCAATATTTTGATTACTTTTGCGTCCAATTTTAGCAACAAACAACATTCAAACTATTATGAAGAACTTAGACTGGGGAAACCTGTCGTTCGGTTACATGAAGACCGACTACAATGTACGCTGTTACTATCGTGACGGCAAGTGGGGAGAAATTGAAGTATGCTCCGACGAGTACCTGAACCTGCACATGGCTGCTACCTGTCTGCACTACGGCCAGGAGGCTTTCGAGGGTCTGAAGGCCTATCGCTGCAAGGACGGCAAGGTGCGCGTTTTCCGTGTAGACGAGAATGCAGCCCGCCTGCAGTCTACCTGCCGTGGCATCCTGATGCCCGAGGTGTCTACTGAGTTGTTCACTGAAATGGTGAAGAAAGTGGTTCGCCTGAACCAGGAGTGGATTCCCACTTACGAGAGCGGTGCCACCCTGTATATCCGTCCGCTGCTCATCGGCACCAGCGCACAGGTTGGCGTTCACCCCTCCAAGGAGTACTGCTTCCTCATCTTCGTAACCCCCGTAGGTCCTTACTTCAAGGGTGGTTTCTCTACCAATCCTTATGTCATCGTCCGCGACTACGACCGTTCGGCTCCTCTCGGAACAGGTAAGTATAAGGTGGGGGGCAACTATGCCGCATCCTTGTTTGCCAACAATCTGGCTCACGAGAAAGGCTACGCCTGCGAGTTCTATCTGGACGCCAAGGAGAAGAAATACATCGACGAGTGCGGTGCTGCCAACTTCTTCGGTATTAAGAACAACACCTACATCACCCCGAAGTCAACCTCTATCCTGCCCTCTATCACCAACAAGAGCCTGATGCAGGTGGCCGAAGACCTGGGCATGAAGGTGGAGCGTCGTCCGATTCCCGAAGAGGAACTGGAGACCTTCGAAGAGGCAGGAGCCTGCGGTACTGCTGCCGTCATCAGCCCCATCTCGTATATTGACGACCTGGACAACGGCAAGCGCTACACCTTCTCGAAAGACGGCAAGCCCGGCCCCGTCTCGAAGAAACTCTACGACACCCTGCGCGGCATCCAGTATGGCGACATCGAGGACAAGCACGGCTGGACAACCGTGGTCATAGAATAAACTGCAATGGGAAAAGGCAAGCTGGCAAAATTTGCCGACATGGCAACTTACGACAACGTGTTCCAGTATCCATACGGATCGCTGGAACACGCTGATTTTCCTTTGAAGGGCCACTGGCGCGAGCAGTATTTCAAGAACGACAATCCCATCGTGCTCGAACTGGGCTGCGGCAAAGGCGAATACACCGTAGGACTGGCCAAGCGATACCCCAACGTCAACTTCATCGGTGTCGACATCAAGGGCGCCCGTATGTGGACCGGTGCCACGCAGGCCGTCAACGAAGGACTGAAGAACGTAGCCTTCCTGCGCACCAACATCGAAATCATTGACCAGTTCTTCTCAGCAGGCGAGGTACAGGAGATATGGCTTACTTTCTGCGACCCACAGATGAAGAAGCCCCACAAGCGACTCACCTCCACCTGGTTTCTGGAGCGTTATCGCCGCTTCCTCGTCAACAATGGCATCATCCATCTGAAGACCGACTCCAACTTCCTCTTCACCTACACCACCCTTTTAGTATCGAATAACGCACTGAGCGTTGAGGCTCTCATTACCGACCTCTATAACCCCGCAGCCAGAGAGACTGCCGTTGACTCCAATGCCATTGCAGCATTCACCGAGGCAGCCAGCATTCAGACATACTACGAAAGCATGTGGCTTGCTCGCGGCATCAACATCAAGTACATGAAGTTCCGCCTGCCCCACGAAGGCCAGTTAGAGGAGCCCGACGTAGAGATTGAACTCGACGACTACCGTTCCTACCACCGCGACAAGCGCAGCTCCAAGGACAAGGCAAAATAACATTAATGGTAGCCACAGCCACCATTATTCCCCGCAACCGCTATCACTAAAGACTGTCCCACGGTCTGGGACAAACAATACTCGGCACTTATTTCGCGTCCACCATGCAGCGGTACCGCTCTCATGGTCCGATAAATATTCACCCAAATATTTTGTTGTTTCGGAAATAAACGCTATCTTTGCAAGCGAGATGTTTCAAACAATAGTATTATGGGAGTAGAGATTCGCGAGCGATACATTGACCCTTATACCGACTTCGGATTCAAGAAGTTGTTCGGCACCGAGCTGAACAAGGACTTGCTGATTAGTTTCCTGAATGCACTGTTCAACGACAGCACCATGCAAATCAAGGACGTGCAGTACCTGAACAGCGAGCATCTGGGCGACGGCTATGGTGACCGCCGTGCCGTGTTCGATGTGTATTGCATGACGGAGGACGGTGGCCGCTTCATCGTAGAGATGCAAAAGGCCGAACAGGTTTATTTCAAGGATCGTAGCATCTATTATGCCACGTATCCCATTCGCGAGCAGGCCCCGAAAGGAACTTGGGATTACCGTCTGGAGAATGTGTACACTGTCGGTCTGCTGAACTTTACGTTCCCCGAGGATGAGTATCCAGCAGACAGTTTCGTGCATGAGGTGAAACTGAAGGACGTGGAGGACAACCACATATTCTACGACAAGCTGACGTTCTTCTATTTGGAGATGCCTAAGTTCAACAAACGTGAGGACGAGCTGGTGACGATGTTTGACAAGTGGATGTTTGCATTGCGCAACCTTTCCCGGCTGATGGACCGCCCGCAGGCCTTGCAGGAACGAGTGTTCAAGCGACTATTCGATCAGGCAGAGATAGCAAGTTTCACGCCTCAAGAGCGCCGTGAGTATCAAGAGAGCGTAAAGGACTATTGGGACTACTACAGCACGATGACCACTGCCCACCAGAAAGGCCGTACGGAAGGCCGTGCGGAAGAACGCCTTGCCAATGCCCGCAGTCTGTTGTCCAATGGAGTTCCGATGGATGTCATTGTCAAGAGCCTTGGCCTTGCACCTAAAGAGATAGCAGCGCTTTAGTGCGCCCGGCGGATAGACGAAATCACTTCCCTACCCCCCCAGTTGAGGGCAGGGAAGTGACTTTTTGGGACCTATAACTTCGCCTACGGCCGGTTCTACCAAACCTGGGCAGACACCCATAACATGGGTGTTCGCGCTGTCCTCGCTTTTTTACCTCTTCACCTTTTTAAAACAGGGGTGTTGAGGTAATCAGGACGGACTATATGAAAAACAGCCCGTTAAAGAGAGTAACGTCACCTCTCCATCTCGCCCCGCACCGGTTGCGCACGAGGCTTCAGATACGGGGCGTCTTTTTGCCCCCATATAGAGGGGCAAAATGGGTTACTATAGCAGGCCGCTTTGAGTTAGTATAGTAAGTTGAAGCGAGTTAGTATAGTAAGTCGAAGCGGGTTAGTATAGTAAGTCGAAGTGAGTTAGTATAGTAAGTCGAAGCGGGTTAGTATAGTAAGTCGAAGTGA
>DEWO01000007.1:2990-7210 GCA_002363695.1 Prevotella sp. UBA3208 | reverse complement strand
TTCGAGCCATGGGGCTACGAACTCCTCACCGGTGTTGTCGACGGACTCTCCCTGACATTGTCCCCTCATGAACATGGTCTGGATGATGATGTGGCCGTGGAAGGCTTTCATGCGCTCGATGATCTGTAGCAGGTCGTAGGTGCCGTTGGGATGGTCTACCTTTTTAATATAGGTGGGGTCTACGGTGTCCAATTTCAGGATGTTGTTGTCGACGCGCATCAGAGCATCGTGCACCTGTGGACGGTGTATCATGGTGGAATTGCTGAGTACGCTGACTTTTGCTCCTGGACAATACTGGTTGCGCAGCCGGATGGTGTCGTCAATAATCTCGGCAAAGTTGGGGTGACTGGTGGGCTCGCCATTGCCTGCAAAGGTCAGCACGTCAGGCAATTGCCCTTGGGCCGTCATCTCCTGAAGCTTGGCTTCCAACTTTTCAGCTACCTGTTCGCGGGTAGGCATGGGCAGGGTAGGACGGTGGTCTTCATTGAAGCCGCACTCACAGTAGATGCAGTCGAAGCTGCACACCTTGCCGTCGGCAGGCAACAGATTGATGCCGAGCGATATGCCCAGACGACGGCTGTGTACGGGCCCGAAAATGGGCGATGGATAGATAATTGTACTCATAATGAGTGCAAAAATACGATTTTTTTTTGGGAAAACCAAAAGAATTAGTTACCTTTGCACGAAATTAGGTGTATTACGTCTAAAAAATATATGAGTAATAAGAAAAAAAGAACCCGCAGCCGTCGCGGTATGCAGGCTGTGACATTGTGCATCAGTACGACTATGGTGCTGATTCTGCTGGGTTTAGTCGTGTTCTTTGTGTTGTCGGCACGCAACTTGTCGGCACACATGAAGGAGAATCTGACGGTGACAGTGATGTTGAAGGACTCGGTGACGGTCAACGATGCTAAATTGTTCTGCCGGGCACTCTATCATAGGCCCTTTAGCCGCAACATAGACTATATTAGCCAGGAGGAGGCCCAGCGTGAGCAAGTCAAAGAGCTGGGCAGTGATCCGACGGAGTTTTTGGGCTTCAACCCGTTCCCTGCCACCTTGGAGATTCAGCTGAAGGCAGACTATGCCAACCGTGACTCGCTGAAGTGGATTACCAGGGAAATCAAGAAGGACGCTCGTGTGAGCGACATTGCCTATATGGAGGACCTGATGGACCGTGTCAACGTGAACCTGAGCCGTGTGAGCATCATCTTGCTGGTATTGGCCGTGCTGCTGACCTTCGTGTCGTTCTCGCTGATTAGCAATACCGTGCGGCTGAGTGTCTATGCACGTCGCTTCGTCATTCACACCATGAAACTGGTGGGAGCCTCGTGGGGCTTCATCCGTCGTCCGTTCCTGAAGCAGGCCGTAGGGGTTGGCATCATTGCTGCCATCCTGGCCAATGGTGTGCTGGGAGCTGGTGTCTACGGGCTGTACCTGACGCAACCGGGCGTGTCGGACATTGTGACGTGGGAGGTGCTGGCCATCACGGCTGCGAGCATCCTGCTGTTCGGAATCGTCATTACTGCACTTTGCGCCTGGCTGGCTGTCAACAAGTTCCTGCGCATGAAGGCTGGAGAATTGTATAAGATTTGATAAAGGTAAAAAGTAATTATGGATAAGAGAGACTTGGCATTTGATAAAATAAACTACATGCTGTTGGCAGTGGGGATGGCGGTGGTCATCATCGGTTTCCTGCTGATGAGTGGTTCAGGGTCTACCGAGACGGCTTACGACGCGGACATTTTCAGTGCCCGTCGCATCAAGGTGGCACCAGTGGTTTGCCTGATAGGCTTTGTGTCGATGATATATGCCGTAGTAAGGAGACCAAAAGATAAGGAGCGTACGGAATGACTTGGATTGAAACCGTAATCATCTCTATAGTCGAAGGACTGACGGAGTTCTTGCCAGTGTCCTCCACAGGACATATGATTATCACGCAGAATCTGCTGGGTATTCCTCAGGGCGACCCCTTTGTCCACGCTTTCACGTTTATCATCCAGTTTGGCGCCATCCTGTCGGTGGTATGCCTGTACTGGAAGCACTTTTTCGTCTTTGACCATTCTCCGGCACCTGTTGGCAGCAGTCTGTTTGGAAAGCTGAAGCATCGCTTCCATTTCTACTGGTTGCTGATAGTGGGTGTGCTGCCTGCTGTCATTGTGGGTCTGGCTGCCAAGAAGTCCGGCCTGCTGGACTGGTTGCTGGACAGTGTCGAGGTGGTGGCCGTCATGCTGGTCGTGGGTGGTGTGTTCATGCTGTACTGCGACAAGTTGTTCAACAAGGGCGACGAGGTGAATAGGGTGAACGAGCGTAGAGCCTTTAACATCGGCTTGTACCAGTGCATCTCGGTGATTCCAGGTGTGTCGCGTTCGATGGCTACCATCGTTGGTGGTATGACTCAGGGCCTGACGCGTAAGAAGGCTGCCGAGTTCTCGTTCTTTCTGGCTGTACCTACCATGGCTGGTGCCACGCTGCTGGATCTGCTGGATCTGCTGAAGGAGGACACCTCATGGGCTACCTCTCATAATATAACGATGCTCATCTTAGGATGCGTGGTGTCCTTTGTCGTTGCCCTGCTGGCCATGAAGTGGTTTGTGGGATTCCTGACAAAGTATGGCTTCAAAGTCTTTGGCTACTACCGCATCATCGTGGGTGGCATCATCATCGTGTTGCTGCTGACAGGTCATTCACTTGCAATGGTTGACTAAATGGACTTCATAGAAGGCGAATTCATATCCATCAACAAGCCCTACCGTATGTCCTCGTTTGGGGCATTGGCCTATGTACGGACCCGTATATCGCGGGCCGTAGGGGTGCGTCGGGTGAAAATAGGACATGCAGGGACGCTGGACCCTCTGGCTACGGGGGTGCTGATACTCTGTACGGGCAAGAAAACCAAGGAGATAGAACGCCTGCAGCTCGACACCAAGGAATATACGGCTACCCTACAGCTGGGGGCCACCACCGTCAGTTACGACATGGAGCATGAGGTGAATGCCACCTTCCCTACTGAGCATATCACGAAAGAGCTGATAGAGAGTGTGCTGCCAACGTTTGTCGGTGACATACAGCAGGTGCCCCCCTCCTATTCTGCCGTGAAGATTGGCGGTGACAGGGCCTACAAGCTGAAGCGTCAGGGTGAACAGGTGGAGCTGAAAGCCAAGACGGTGCGCATTGACGAGATAGAAGTGACTGACTTCGACGCAGAGAAGATGCTGCTGAGCATCCGTGTGCAATGTGGCAAAGGCACCTATATCCGCGCTTTGGCACGAGATATTGGCAGAGCACTCCAGAGTGGTGCCTACCTGACAGTACTCTGTCGTACCCGGGTGGGGGATGTGCGCATAGATGACTGCATCACGCTGGATGACTTCCCAGACTGGCTCTCCCGTCAGGACATCGTCAAAAAAGTAAAAGAGTAAAAAAGGTAAAATCGTAAAATTGTAAATAACATAGATGAAACTCTCACAATTCAGATTTAAGATGCCTGCTGAAAGCCTGGCATTGGAACCGCCTCACAAGGTTTTTGAGAACGAAGACGGCACCGTGGACAAGGTCTACCGACGTGACGAATGCCGTATGATGGTCATTCACCGCAAGAGTGAGACAATAGATATGTATGCCAAGGACGCTGAGGGCAACGACACAGACCAGTTCCTGCTCTTCCGCGACATCATCAACTACTTCGATGATGGCGATGTCATGGTGCTCAACGACTCCAAGGTGTTTCCTGCCCGTCTGTTTGGTACCAAGGAGAAGACCGATGCCAAGATTGAGGTGTTCCTGCTGCGTGAGCTGAATGAAGAACTTCGCCTGTGGGATGTGCTGGTAGAGCCGGCACGCAAGATTCGTATTGGCAACAAACTCTTCTTTGAAGAAGACGGACCGATGGTGGCCGAGGTCATTGACAATACCACCAGTCGCGGACGTACGCTGCGCTTCCTTTACGACTGTCCCCACGACGAGTTCAAGCGCGAGTTGTTTGCACTGGGTTCTGCGCCCCTGCCACGCTACATCATCAACCAACGTGACATCACACCGGAGGATACAGAGAATTTCCAGACCATCTATGCCAAGAACGAAGGAGCTGTCACTGCTCCTGCTTCCGGACTGCACTTCAGCCGTGAGCTGTTGAAGCGTCTGGAGATTCGTGGCATCAATTTCTCCTTTATCACCGTCCACTGTGGCCTGGGAGCCTTCGACACCATCGAGGTGGAAGACCT
>DEWO01000007.1:0-2936 GCA_002363695.1 Prevotella sp. UBA3208 | reverse complement strand
ACCAAGCACAAGATGAGCTCAGAGCAGATGAAGATCAATGCAGAGGCCTGTCAGGTGGTCAACAAAGCCAAGCAAGAGGGACATCATATCTGTGCCGTAGGCGTCAGCACCATGCGTGCTTGCGAGACGGCTGTAGGTACTGACGGAATGCTCAAGGAGTTTGACGGCTGGACCAACCGCTTCATATTCCCTCCCTACGATTTCGGACTGGCAGACTCACTGGTGGCCAACTTCTATCATCCGGAGTCTACGATGCTCATGGCAACTGCTGCCTTCGGAGGCTATGACCTCATCATGAAGGCCTACGACGTAGCCGTTGAGAATGGCTATAAGTTTGGCTGCTATGGTGATGCCATGCTGATATTGGATGATTAAGCGATGCATGAAGTCTATTTGAGTCTGGGCAGCAATCAGGGCGACAGGGAACAGCTATTGAACAGGGCCGTCCGTCTGATAGACGAGCGAGTGGGCGAGGTGACACGTCAGTCGTCATTCCTTGAGACAGAACCTTGGGGTTTTCAGTCTGACCATAAGTTCCTCAATGCTGCTGTCTGCTGCCAGACCGAAAAGACACCACGCGAGGTGCTTCTGCTGACACAACAGATTGAGCGCGACCTCGGTCGCCATAAAGATGTCAATTGTAAAAGCCCAAATCGTCAATATGTTGATCGGCCTATAGACATAGACATCCTGCTCTACGATGACTGGAAGGTCAATGAGCCCGACTTGAAGATACCCCATCCGTTGATGCGCCAACGCGACTTCGTGATGATTCCCCTGAAAGAGATAATGACAAAAGATACTAACCCTTAAACAAACAAAACTGATATGAAAAAACTAATCTGCCTCCTGCTGTTAGGCGTCACGCTGACCGCCTCAGCCCAGAAGCACACTTCTCACCATGAGAGTGTGGCGTCGCAATGCGACAAGGACAAGCCCTGTGCTAAGTGTGAGAATCCGTACAAGCGCTACACCAAGGACCTGCCTTTCCAGATGCCTGATGTCGCAGCACCCCAGTTCCCTGACCGCAAAGTCAACCTGAAGGACTTTGGGGCCGTTGGCGATGGCATCACCCTCAATACCGAGGCTTTTGCCAAGGCCATCGATGCACTGAGTGCACAGGGTGGCGGTAAGCTGGTGGTTCCTGCTGGCGTATGGTTCACTGGCCCCATTGTGCTCAAGTCTAACATCAACCTTCACCTGAAGGTGGGTGCTGTCATCCTTTTCTCGGGTGACGACAAGTTGTATCCTATCATCAAGACCTCGTTCGAAGGACTCGACACACGTCGTTGTCAGTCTCCGCTGTCTGCCAATGGTTGCGAGAACATAGCCATCACCGGTCACGGTGTGATTGACGGCAACGGCCAGTATTGGCGTCCCGTCAAGAAGTCGAAGATGACCGACAGCCAGTGGAAGGAAGTGCTTGCACGTCCCGGTGGCGTGGAGTCAAAGAAAGGCTACTGGGTACCCTCTCAGGGCTATGCCGATGCCGAGAAGAATGCCGACATGAACGTGGTCAAGGCTTCATCTGAGGCTGAGTGGAACAACTACAAGCGTTTCCTGCGTCCCGTCATGATTAGCCTGGTCAACTGCAAGAACGTCCTGCTGCAAGGGGTTATCTTCCAGAACTCTCCTGCTTGGAATATCCATCCGCTGATGTGTGAGAATATTATATTAGATAATGTACTCGCGCGTAATCCTGCCTATGCACAGAACGGTGATGCCCTCGACCTGGAGTCGTGCAAGAACGCACTCATCGTCAACTCTAAGTTTGATGCCGGCGATGACGGCATTTGCATCAAGAGTGGTAAGGACAAGGATGGCCGTCGTCGCGGCCGTCCCTGCGAGAATGTGGTGGTTGACGGCTGCACCGTTTTCGCTGGTCATGGTGGCTTCGTCGTAGGCTCTGAGATGAGTGGTGGTGTACGTAACATCCTGGTCAAGAGTTGCCAGTTCCTGGGTACAGATGTGGGTCTGCGCTTCAAGTCTACCCGTGGCCGTGGAGGTATCGTGGAGAATATCTTCATCCGTGACATCTCTATGACAGACATCAAGACCGATGCCATCACCTTCAACATGTATTATGGTGGTAAGTCGGTGGCTGAGATGCTGGCCGATGGCGATAATCCCGACAACACCACCAAGGCTCCTGTCACTGAGGAGACACCCATCTTCCGCAACATCGACATACAGAATGTTGTCTGCAACGGTGCCGGCCGTGCCATGGAGTTCAATGGCCTGCCCGAGATGCCTATCCAGGGCATCAACCTCAAGAACATTGTCATCAAGGCCAAGAAGGATGCCACCTTCACCAATGCCGAGGACATCAAGAAGGAGAATGTCCACGTCACGCTGGAGTAGAGTAGTGATAGAGTGAAAACAATAAAGCCTCGCAAAAACTGCGAGGCTTTATTATTTGCTAACCGTTTCTTACTTACGCAGGCCGAGAGCCTTGATGAGTGCACGATAGCGGTTGATGTCCTTGTTGTAGAGATACTTCAGGAGCTTGCGGCGACGACCTACCATCTTGGTCAGGGCACGAGCGGTACCGAAGTCCTTGTGGTTCTTCTTCAGGTGCTCGGTGAGGTGCTGAATACGATAGGTGAACAGGGCCACCTGGCTTTCTACAGAACCAGTGTCCTTGGCGTCCTTGCCATACTGGCCGAAAATCTCTGTCTTCTTTGCTGAATCCAAATACATAATGTTTGATGAATTTAAATTGTTAATAATATACATCTTTCGGATGCCTGCCACGCTCATCAGTTGTGGGGTACATCGTCAAATGCGGCTGCAAAGGTACGAAGAAACACTCAAATAACCAAATAAAATCGATTTTTTTTGGCTTTTTGCTCACTTATTCGTACCTTTGCAGCCGATTTTACGTAAAAGACTTATGCAGGATATCAGAAACATTGCAATTATTGCGCATGTAGACC
>DEWO01000099.1:7927-11341 GCA_002363695.1 Prevotella sp. UBA3208 | reverse complement strand
TACCTGCTCATCCGCTACTGGCAAAAGCACCCGGACTCGAGCCAGAACTTCGGCCGCTATCAAGGACAGGAGTTCTTCGACAACCTGCGGCATCGTTATGAGCAGCACCGCCAGCATCCCAAGATGAAGGCAGAGCATACCAATCCCCGCACCGAGTCAGACGAGGAATACAATGCCCGCAAGCATAAGAACCAAGAGGAGATTGATGCTATTCTGGACAAGATACGCAAGAGCGGCTACGACAGTCTGACCAAGGAAGAGAAGCAGAAACTTTTTGATCAGAGCCGCGAGTCGTGATTAACAAACTGAAGAATTTTTCCATCCAGATGATGGCGGGTGCCAACATCGCCACTATCATTGTGATGTTGCTGGTGGGCTATAGCGACCGACTGAACCCAACAGACCATCCCATGCTATCGACAGTAGGCATGACTTTTCCCATCTTCCTGCTCATCAACATGGCATTCCTGTTCCTCTGGCTGATATTCAAATGGCGGAAGGTGTGGATTCCCGTCCTCGGTTATATCGCCGCCTATGGGCCTATTAGCACCTATCTTCCCATCAATTCTCCGCAAAGCATCCCCGAGGATGCCCTGAAGGTGATTTCATATAATGTATGCGCCTATGGCGGCAACTATAAATACGAGGATGGGTTCCGAACGGTCTGCGACTATCTGTGCTCCCAGAAAGCAGATATTGTCTGTACGCAAGAGGATGCCGACTCCTGGAGGAGAATAGCCTTTAAGGAATATGCCAAAGAATACGCATACAACGACACCCTTGTCCTGGCCTACGAGGCCATCAGCTTCAATGCCCTTGGCATACACACCCGCTACCCCATCATCCACCGCGAACGAATCGACTACCCTTCGGTAGCCAACGGCAGTGCAGCCTGGTGGCTAAAAGTAGGCAACGACACACTGATTGTAGTAAACAACCACTTTGAGAGTTGCCACCTGACAACAAAAGACCGTGAACAATACCGTCAGATTATCCACGGGAAAATGCCTACCGACTCAGCCCGCACCGAGTCAAAGATGCTGTTGGTGAAGCTGGCCGAAGCCAATGCTAAGCGAGCCGGACAGATACGTGCCGTGAAACGATATGTCGAGGAACACAGCCAATACCCCATCGTGGTCTGCGGCGACTTCAACGACAACCCTATCTCCTACTCCATCCACACCATGTCGGAGGTGCTGACCGACTGTTTCGCGAAGACAGGAAGGGGCATCGGTTTGTCATATAATCAGAAAGCATTTTCGTTCCGAATCGACCATATTTTCTGCTCATCCCAGTTAGAACCTTTCCACTGCGAAATAGACAGCAGGATGGACGCAAGTGACCATAATCCACTGATTTGTTGGCTAAAATTCGCCCCAAAAGACTAAAAAATGAGCGAAAATCCCGTATAAATTTCGGTAAGTGAAGAAAAATCAGTATATTTGCAGGCTAAAATAGCGAAATAACAAGTTAAAATCATAAAATAAACAAAATGCAAAACAAAGGAATTGTAAAATTTATCGCAATCGTTCTGATTCTCGTTTGCTGCTTCTACCTTTCCTTCTCGTTTGTGACACGCCACTACGAAAGTAAGGCTGCTGCCATGGGCGAAGAGGCCGGTCAGGAGTATCTGGACTCAATCATGAACGAGAAAGTGTACTGCGGAGTTTATTCGTTCAAGCAGTGCCGCGAGATGGAGATTGGCCTGGGTCTTGACCTGAAGGGCGGTATGAACGTGATTCTTGAGGTGTCTGTGCCTGACGTTGTTGACGTGCTGGCTGACCACAAGACAGATGCTGCCTACAAGAAGTCGATGGAGCAGGCTAAGAAGGAAGAGGAGACCAGTCAGGACGACTTTATCTCCCTGTTCATCAAGTATTGGAAGCAGAATTCTAACGGACGCCCCCTGGCTGCCATCTTTGCTACCCAGCAGATGAAGGGCAAGGTGAGCACCCAGTCTACCGACTCTGAGGTAGAGAGCGCTCTGCGTGCTGAGGTGCAGTCGGCTGTTGACAACTCGTTCAACGTAGTCCGTAACCGTATCGATAAGTTCGGCGTTGTTCAGCCCAACATCCAGAAGCTCGAGGGTCAGTCTGGCCGTATCATGGTCGAGATGCCTGGTATCAAGGAGCCTGAGCGTGTTCGTAAGCTGCTTCAGGGTTCTGCCAATCTGGAGTTCTGGGAGACCTACAACTCACAGGAAATCTATCCGCTGCTGGCTCAGCTGAACCAGAAGTACGCTGCCCAGGGTGGCGAGGCTCCCGTGGTTGCTGACACGCTGGCTGCTGCCGCTGACACCACTGCCGTAGATACTGCTGCCGCTGCTGCTCCTGCCGCTGACCTGGCTGCCAAACTGGCCAAGAAGGATGTCAAGAAGGGCGATGTCAAGGCCAAGGCTGAGGCGCTGAAGCAGAATCCGCTGTTCGCCGTATTCCAGCCCGTTCCTCAGGGACTGGCCATCGTCGGTTATGCCAATGCCCGTGACACCGCTGATGTCAACAAGGTCATCTACAGCGAGATTGCCCGTCAGGTGCTGCCTGCTGAGTGCAAGCTGCGCTGGGGTGCCAAGGCTGAGGACTTCGGTGGCGAGAATACCAAGGGTGATGTCTTCGCCCTGTATGCCTTGAAGATTACCGAGCCCAGCGGCCGTGCTCCGCTGGAGGGTGACGTTATCACCTCTTCCAAGGACGACTTCGACCAGATGGGTCATCCCTCTGTATCCATGCAGATGAACTCTGACGGTGCTCGCCGCTGGAGTCAGATTACCAAGCAGAACATCGGCCGTGGCGTTGCCATCGTGCTCGACGACGCTGTATACAGTGCTCCCCGTATCCTCTCTCAGATTGACGGTGGTAACTCGCAGATTACGGGTAACTTCACCATCGAGGACACCAAGGACCTGGCCAACACGCTGAACTCTGGTAAGATGCCGGCTCCTACCCGCATCGTACAGGAAGAGGTTGTCGGTCCCTCACTGGGTGCACAGTCTATCAAGCAGGGTGTCATCTCGTTCATCGTAGCCTTCGTGCTGCTGATGGCCTACATGATTATGCTGTACGGCTTCATTCCCGGTATCCTGGCCGATATTGCCCTGTTGTTCAACCTGTTCTTCACACTGGGTATCCTGACGTCGTTCCAGGCCGCACTGACCATGCCGGGTATCGCCGGTATCGTGCTGACGCTGGGTACTGCCGTTGATGCCAACGTGCTGATTTACGAGCGTATCAAGGAAGAGCTGCGTCGCGGACTCGGCATGAAGGAGGCGCTGAACAAGGGTTACTCTAACGCCTTCTCGGCCATCTTCGACTCGAACGTGACTTCACTCATTACCGGTTTCATCCTGCTGTTCTTCGGTACGGGTCCTGTCAAGGGCTTCGCTACCACTTGGATTATCGGTATCTTCTGCTCGTTCTT
>DEWO01000099.1:4012-7738 GCA_002363695.1 Prevotella sp. UBA3208 | reverse complement strand
ACAACTTCATGGGTATGTACCGCAAAAGCTTCCTCGTCTGGGGTGCTGCTGCTGTGCTGTTCTGCGTTTCGTTCGCCGTTCGCGGCCTGAGCCAGAGCATCGACTTCACCGGTGGTCGTAACTACGTGGTGACGCTCGACAAGGAGACTCCCGTTGAGCAGGTTCGTCAGGCACTGGCTGGTGTCTTTGTCAACACCGTTGGCGAGAACGTCGGCAAGGAGGCTAACACCAGCGTCATTGCTCTGGGTACTGACGGTAAGACCATCCGTGTGTCTACCAACTGGGATATCGAGTCTAACAATCCTAACGTGGACGACGAGGCTGAGACCATCCTCTACAACGCACTGAAGAAGGGCGGCTTCGTCAGCCAGGAGAGTGTAGAGTCGTTCAAGAATCCTGATGTCCGTCAGGGCGGTTCCATCATCAGCTCGGCCAAGGTTGGTCCTGCTGTGGCTAAGGACATCACCTACGGCGCTATCATCTCGGTCATCATTGCCCTGATTGCCATCTTCATCTACATCCTCATCCGCTTCCGCAACGTGGCCTTCTCTACGGGTGCTACCGTTGCGCTGGCTCTCGATGCCCTGGTGGTTATCGGCTTCTACTCTGTACTGTGGGGCTGGGTACCCATGTCACTGGAGATCGACCAGGTGTTCATCGGTGCCATCCTGACTGTGATTGGTTACTCTATCAACGATAAGGTGGTGGTCTTCGACCGTATCCGTGAGAACTTCCAGCTCTACGGCAAGCGCGACCGTCAGCAGCTGTTCAACGACTCGCTGAACCAGACGCTGGCCCGTACCATCAACACCTCTGTGACGACCTTGATTGTGCTGCTGTGTATCTTCATCCTCGGTGGTGACTCTATCCGCAGTTTCTCGTTCGCTATGATTCTGGGTGTTGTCTTCGGTACCCTGTCGTCACTGTTCATCGCTGCTCCTACGGCCTTCCTCGTGATGGGTCGTACCATCCGCGAGGCTGACACGGCAGAGGAAGCCGCCAAGGCTTAATGGACACGAGATTTACACCTTATATATAATATATAGCAGCCCGCTCTGCCCCAAGAGTGGGCTGCTTTATTTCTTTTTTAACAGACATGATGACGATTAGCAGTGTACAGAATCCGAAGGTCAAGCAACTGGTGTTGCTGCAGCAGAAGTCTTCCGAGCGTCGCAAGACAGGGCTCTTTGTGGTCGAGGGCCAGCGCGAGATAGCGCATTGCCTGGAGGCAGGCTATGAGGTGGACAGTGTCTATTATTGTCCAGAGTTGTTCACGGAGAACAACGGCGGCAGTGAATTCTCCCCCCTTCCTCCCTCACTCACCTCTTATCAAGTGACTGCGCCCGTCTACGAGAAGATAGCCTATCGCGGCAGTACCGAGGGCGTCATGGCGGTGGTCCGTTCGCGCACGTTGTCGCTGGCCGACCTGCCCCAGAAGGAGCATCCGCTGTATGTCGTCTTGGAACGTGTCGAGAAGCCCGGCAACTTGGGGGCCGTCCTGCGCTCGGCTGATGCCGCACAGGCCGATGCCGTCATCGTGTGCGACCCGCTGACCGACCTTTATAATCCTAACCTCATACGCTCTTCCATCGGCGCCATCTTCACTGTTCCCTGTGTGGCCTGCACCTCTGAGGAGTGCATAGCCTTCCTCAAGGCTCATGGTGTCCGCATCCTGACCGCCCAGCTGCAGGACTCACGCCTCTATTACGATACCGATATGCGCTGCGGCACAGCCATTGTCATGGGCACTGAGTCTACCGGACTCACCGACATCTGGCGTCGTGCCGCCGATGCCCATATCCGCATCCCCATGCTGGGCCGTCTCGACTCGCTCAACGTATCCGTCAGTGCCGCCATCCTCCTCTTCGAGGCCGTCCGCCAGCGTAACAAATAGACGGAACACCCCTCGCTTTTCTGTGTTCTATGGTTGAGACGGGCTCTATTCAAAGTAGTAGAGGAAGGAGGCAATGCCCTCGAGGGCAGGCTTGCGCTGGCCCTCAATCTCAATCTGGAACTTGATTTCGGCCTTGCAGATGCCGCGCAGGTTCTGGATGCCGTGCAGCCGGGTGACCAGCCGCACGCGGCTGCCGGTGATGACGGGCTGGCCGAAGCGCATATCGTTCATGCCGTAGTTGACCAGCATCTTGATGTTGTGCACCTCGATAATCTGGTCCCACATGTAGGGCAGCAGTGACAGCGTCAGGTAGCCGTGGGCAATGGTCGACTTGTAGGGGCTCTCCTCCTTGGCACGCTCAACGTCGACGTGTATCCACTGGTGGTCCAGCGTGGCGTCGGCAAAGAGGTTGATGCGGTCCTGATCGACCTCGAGCCACTCTGATTTTCCTAACTCCTCGCCCAAGTGGGCGGCAAACTCGTCGTACGAGTTAATGACTAATTTTCCCATGTTTCTTTCTTTTTTTGTGATTTTGTGCTGCAAAGTTAGTCATTTTTGTGAAAAAATAGTTATCTTTGCACCCGAAATTGTTGCCCTGATAGTTAAATGGATATAACAAGGTCCTCCTAAGACTTAGTTCCCAGTTCGATTCTGGGTCGGGGTACAAGGTGCGAAACCTCCGTGGATTTCGCACTTTTTTTATTTCCCGTTCTTTTTGTAGCTTTGGACAGCCCAGACGGCCATCAGCGAGGATAGAGCGAAGAGGGCCAGCACTTGGCGGGCGATGCTGTGCAGGTCGCCGCCTCGGATGAAAACGGTGCGGACGGCATCGATGAAGTAGTGCATGGGGTTGACGTAGGTGGTCATGAAGGCCCAGTCAGGCATGGACCGGGTAGGGGTAAACAGTCCGCTGAGCAGCATCAGCAGAACCACGAAGAACCACATGACGAAGATGGCCTGCTGGAGGGTGTCGCTGTAGTTGGAGATGATGAGTCCCAGCGACGAGAAGAATAGTGCCAGCAGCATGGCCAGCAGATAGACCAGCCAGAGTGGTCCCTGGCAGGTGATGGCATAGACCAGCCACGACAGCAGCAGGCAGACGGTGATGATGAAGAGGGCTATGAGCCAGTAGGGAATGAGCTTGGCCAGGATGAATGCCCATTTGGACACCGGTGTGACGTTGATTTGTTCGATGGTGCCGGCCTCTTTCTCGCCGACGATGTTCAGGGCGGGCAGGAAGCCAGTCATCAGCATCATGACGATGGCCAGCAGGGCGGGTATCATGAACAGTTTGTAGTCTTGGTTCTTGTTGTAGAGGGTGAGGGGCGATATGGATAGGCTTGTCGCGGAAAGGTTCGTTGACAGGCTGGCGGCCACAATCTGCGACAGGTAGTTGCTGCCGATGGCCCCCTTGGTGCCGTTGACGGCATTGGCGGCAATGAGGTAGCGGTTGTCCTTGATTTCGAGGATGACATCGCTGCGGCTCTCCTCTACCTCCTTCAGTGCCTCGGCATAGCTGGCTTTCTGGCCGCAGAAGATGAAGTAGTTGCTGGCTTCTATCTGGTGGACGAGTTGCTGCGAGTGGGTGGTGCGGTCGTTGTCCACCACGCTGACGCGGATGTTCCTGACCTCCATGTTCATGACCCATGGCATGACGCACATGATCATGATGGGGAACATGACAATGAGCCGTGGCAGAAAGGCGTTGCGTCGAATCTGCAGAAATTCCTTCTGTATGAGATACCTTAGCATGGGGTGAACAGTCTGTTTCTTTATTCTAATCGGGTTTTGAACTTAGCCAGCGAGACGGCGAGCAGCAGGACGGTCATGAG
>DEWO01000099.1:3031-3960 GCA_002363695.1 Prevotella sp. UBA3208 | reverse complement strand
GAGAGGATGGTGACCTCGCGCAGCACTTCGCCGATGCCGACACCCATAATCATCAGCTTGCGCATGGCCTCGATGTAGTAGCGCGGCGGCACGACGGCCGAGACCCATTGCAGTATGCGGGGCATCGACTCGATGGGGAACAACATGCCCGAGAGCATGACGATGGGCATGAGCAACACCATGGCCGACAGGAGTAGGGCCATCAGCTGGCTGTCAGCTACGTTGGAGATGAGCAAACCGAGCGAGAGGGCCAGCAGGATGTAGATGATGCTGACGACGAATATCCAGACCAGCGAACCCGCCAGCGGGACGTCAAGCACAAAGCGGGCCATGAGCAGGATGGTGATGAGGATGACGAAAGCCAGCAGCAGATAGGGGATGGCTTTGGCCACGATAATCATGAGCGGTCGGACGGGCGATACCAACAGCACCTCCATGGTGCCGCGCTCTTTCTCGCGGACAATGCTGATGCTGGTCATCATGGCGCAGATGAGCATCAGGAGCATACCCATGATGGCCGGTACGAAGTTGTAGGCCGACTTCATCTGGGGATTATATAGCAGCTGTGTGTTAATGACCGTGCCTTGCGGGTTGGCAATGGTTTGTCGGGCGTAGGCGGTCCACTGCTGTGCCATGTTGGGGTCGGCACCGTCAACCATCAGCTGCAGGGTGAGGTGTCCTCGGTCCTTGCGGGCAATGACGGCTATGTCGGCCTGTTGGTGGCGGATGAGCCGCTCGGCCTCGGCAGGCGTGCTGACAGTGGCGGTAATCAAGAAGTACGCTGAGGCTGCCAGGCGGTCGACGGTCTGGCGGGTCTGGTTGTCGTGCTGAGAGGTGACCACCACGGTCCGCACGTTTCTCACGTCGTTGGTGATGGCGAAGCCGAAAAGCAGCATGAGCACGACGGGCATACCGAAGAGGATGAGCAT
>DEWO01000099.1:0-2916 GCA_002363695.1 Prevotella sp. UBA3208 | reverse complement strand
CTAATCGCTGCTTCTGGTGGCTTGCCTTGCCAGATAGGTGAAAACGTGATCCATGTCGGGCTGGTGTAGCTGTGCCTTCAGTTCGGCAGGAGTACCCATGGCACTGATCTTTCCGTCGACCATGATGGAGATGCGGCTGCAGTATTCGGCCTCGTCCATATAGTGCGTCGTCACGAAGACGGTGATGCCCCGTTCGGCAGCTTGGTAGATGAGTTCCCAGAACTGGCGCCGCGTGGCGGGGTCTACGCCGCCCGTCGGCTCGTCCAGGAACACGATGTCCGGTTCGTGGAAAATGGATACCGAGAAGGCCAGCTTCTGCTTCCATCCGAGGGGCAGGCTGTTGACGAGGTCGTCGGCATGGTCCTCGAAGTTCAGTTGGCGCAGCAATGTCTGCGTCTTGACCTTGATGTCGGCAGCCTTCATGCCGTAGATGCCGGCGAAGAGGCGGATGTTCTCGCTCACCGTCAGGTCTTCGTATAGCGAGAACTTCTGCGACATGTACCCGATGTGCTTCTTGATTTGTTCGTGCTCCGTGCGGATGTCGTAGCCTGCCACGGTGCCGGTGCCACTGGTAGGCTGGTTCAGCCCCGTCAGCATGTGCATGGCTGTGGTCTTGCCGGCACCGTTGGCACCCAGAAATCCGAAAATCTCGCCCCGCTTGACACTGAAGCTGATGTCGTCAACGGCATGGAAGGAACCGAAAGCCTTCACCAGGTGGTTTACCTCGATGATGTTCTGCTCCCGTTCTTGCTCCCGTTCGGCAGCTGACGTGGTGAGGGGTGGGGGATTGAAGATGTCTGCAAAACGGTCGAGAATGACCTCGGGGGTGTCGATGCCCTGTACCCGGCCCTTGCTCAGGAATGCCACCCGTTCACACTGCCGCACCTCGTCCAGATAGGGCGTCGATGCCACGATGGTGATATCGCGCTCCTTCAGCATGGCCAGCATCTCCCAGAACTCCTTGCGGCTGACGGGGTCGACGCCTGTCGTCGGCTCGTCCAGCAACAGCACGCTGGGACTGTGTACGAGTGCGCAGCTCAGTGCCAGCTTCTGCTTCATCCCCCCTGACAGTGCCCCCGCCTTGCGGTCGCGAAAACGTTCAATCTGTGAATAGATGGCGCGGATGCTATCGTACCCTTCCTCAACGGTGGTGCCGAAGAGCGTGGCAAAGAACTTCAGGTTCTCCTCGACGGTCAGGTCCTGATAGAGCGAGAACCTGCCTGGCATGTATCCCACGCGGTGGCGGATGTCCTTCATTTGGCTGATTACATCGAAGCCGTCCACCGTGGCTGTCCCCTGGTCGGGCTTCAGCAGTGTGCAGAGCAGGCGGAACATCGTCGTCTTGCCGGCACCGTCGGGACCGATGAGTCCGAACACCTCGCCCTTGTTGACCGAGAACGAGACGTCATCAAGTGCCGTAACCTTGCGGTACGACTTTGATATATGACAGACCTCTATAGCTTGCATTACGCTCAACTATGAACTATGAACTAAAACCTCACCTCTCCGTACATGCCAATCTTGATGTAGCCGTCGTTCTCGACTGTCACCTTGACGGCATATACCAGGTCGGCACGCTCGTTGTCGGTCAGGATGGTCTTGGGCGTAAACTCCGAGCGGCTCGAAATCCAGCTGACGCGTCCATCGTACTGCTTCTTCTGGCCGTTGCCATAATCGGCGAAGACCTTGACGGCCTGTCCTACCTTGACACCCTGCAGCTGTGCCGATGTGACGTAGGCACGGAGATACATCTGCTGCGTGTCGGCCATCTTGAACAGCGGTTTGCCAGCGGTTACAAACTCGCTCTGTTCTACATATTTCTCCAGTACCGTGCCCTTGATGGGGGCGGTGATGTGGCATTTGTCCAGCTGGTCTCGCAGCTGGCTGACCTGTACGTCTATGGTCGACTGCTGCGAACTGATGGTTGCCAACTGCGTGTGGAGTGCTGATGTCTGGGCGTCGAGCTGCTTCTGGAGCACTTTCACCTGACTGGTGGCGTCGTCAAGCATTTTGCCGGGGGCGGCACCGTCGTTCACTAGCTCTTGATAGCGCTGCTGCTCCTGACGGGCTTTGTCCAGTTGCTGGCGGATGGCAGCAATCTGCTTCTCCAGGTCGGGACGCTGACTCTGGTAGACGGCCTTCGTAGCCCCCATCTGCTGTATCTTGAGCACCAGCTGGGTGGTGTCTATCAGTCCGACTTCTTGTCCCTGTGCAATGCTGTCGCCCTCGTCCACGACGAGTTTCAGCAGTGCTCCGTTCTGTTCTGCCGACACGGTCACCTCGGTAGCCTCGAATGTTCCCGTGGCGTCATATTCCTTCTCGCCGTTTCCGCAGGCCGTCAGTACCAGTGCCGCGCTGATGGCTGCTATTACCTTCTTCATATCTGTTATTGGTTTAATGTGTTCTTTAGGTTTTCCATCTCTCTTAGCATCTCAATCTCGTGTACAGACTGCTGTACGCGGGCGGCATTCTCGGCATTGATTTCACGCACGAGGTCGTTGACATCGATGATGCCATGTGCCAGTTTCGATTCTGCCGCTTTGCGTACCGAGCTGCGCAGTTCTATCATCTCCTGGTCGGCAGTTATCAGCTTGCGGTAGCGGCTGATATTCTCGTTCTCTTGTATCTGCTCCAGACGATTGTTGAAGAGAAACACCTCGCGCTGGTTCTCTGCCATCTCCCGTTGCAGGCGAATCTTGTGCTTGTCGTTCCTGTGCGTGTAGAGGGCGCTGATGTCCCACGTCAGGCGGGCTCCCACGATGCCGTTGAGGGTCCAGCGGCGGCGCATCATGTCCTCGAACATATTCAGTCCGGGATAGCCATAGTAGCCCTGTGCAAAGAGTCCGATATGTGGCATGAGGGCGGCGTTGAGGGCCTTCTCCTGGGCATTGGCCAGATGGATTTGCGCGTCAATGG
>DEWO01000167.1 GCA_002363695.1 Prevotella sp. UBA3208 | reverse complement strand
GCTCACTCTGCTTAGAGCGGAACCATGACCACTTGGCATCGTTGCGCAGCATGTCAAAGTTGAACTCTTTTGGTTTATAGTACTTGTCAAAGTCCTTCACCTGGCTCTGATCCATGATTTCGACAGTCGTCGGGGCCTGCGTCACCTTTAGGTTGGTGCTGGCCGTGCCGCTGCTCACCTTGATATTAGCCACACGAGGCTGCTTCGTGGTGTTCTTCGTCATCTCGAAGGAGAGCTTCTCGCTGGCACCGCCAGTGCCCTTGCCGCTGACGAGCTTCAGCCATTCGCCCCCATTCTCGACGGTGGCCGTCCAGATGGTGCGCGATGAGACGGTCAGGCTATAGAAGGTGGCATCACACTCCACGTTGACCTCGGTCTCGCTGAGTGTCGGAGCCACAGCTGTTGTACTATCGCCATCACTACTGTTACAAGCAGCAAAGACCGTTGTGGCTAACAGCAAAAGCAGGTATTTGAAATAATTTTTAGTCATCATACTTTGTCTATTTGGAAAGACGGAGGGGCGGACTTGATAACTCGCCCCTCCATCCAAATGTTATCTTGTAGCGGCAGCAGCAGTAATATTGAACGTAATGTTATACGTAGCTGTCACGCCGTTGTACTCGATGATGTACTTCGTCTTGATGGTCTGTCCGTTGGGCGAGCAGTTCTCGGGATGGTTGCCGCCGTAGAATGTCAATGCATCTTCAGCGATACCAAGGAATACGTATGCCACAGACTCTTCGCCATAGCTGACGGGAGCGCCCTCGCCATTGAGCCACCAGCCTGGAGCCTCACCGGTATAGGCAGGTTCGCCAGTCTCTTCGTTGGCCTTATTGCCAATCTCTCCTACCCACAGCTTCATCTCGCCGCTCTTCAGGGCAGAGAAGATCTGATAGGTGGTCATCTTGAAGCACTGGCGCAACTCTTCTTTCACATCGAGTTCGTCGGTAGCGCCCCATTCGGCATCGTAAGGCTTCGTCAGGGTGATGTCTTTCTCGATAGAGGCAGGCTCGCCCTCGGGGGCTGTCTCGGGATCCTCATACGCCTTGATGGTGACGGTGATGATGTTCTCGACAATCTTATTGTTGTACATCGCACTGAAATTGATGGTGACGGTAGAGCCGGCAGTCATCTGTCCTGGCATCTGACCAATCAGAATCTGACCTTCCTGGAAGGTAGCGAAGACACTGGCATTGTCGCCCCAAGCACCAGAGAAGCCCTCCTTGTCGTACCAGAAGCCCGGTGCATCGGCACTGTACTCCTGAGCGTAAGAACCGTCGGCATTGGTGCAAACCCATGCTACATCAGCCCATGAGCCTGCTCCGAGAGCAGAGAGAGCAGCATCGGCATCGAAGCCCTCAACAGCAACGGTAGCGTAAGTATCGTTAGGAGCAGTCTCGAGCGTCAGTTTGTTGGAAGCGACAACCGTGGCCTTCACCTCGCCTCGCTCACGACCAATGGCCGTGATGACGATGGCTACACGCTTGTCCTGATACTTCAGGGCCTCGATGAACTTCACCTCCTGATCGGCTACGAGGTGGCCGGGATACTGACCTACGTGGAAGATGCCTTCACCACCTTCAGTGTATTCGAACTCTGCGAAGACCATGGCCTCGTCGCCCCAGTTCTTCACGTTGCCGTCCTTGTCCCACCAGTGACCCCAGTAGGCGCCAGAGTTGGAGGAGGTCATATTGTCGGCATGGGTAGAGCCCTCGATAGCAAAGCCTGTCACGTCTGCACCGCCGTCTCCGTTGAGCGCTGTTCCTAAGGCATCCTTTGAGATACCGAACTCGCTGGCAATCTTGTCCATATCAATCTTCACGTCGCCACCGTCATAGGAGTTGCCACTGATGAAAAACTCTACGGTATAGTTCAGGATCAGGTCGGCATCGATGCGCTCACGCTGCTGGCGCTTGATCTCCTCCTGACGCTCCATCTCGGCAATCTCATCATCCGTCAGGGTGTGAGGTCCCCAGAAGTCTTTGTTGTCTCCGCAGCTGCTGAAGAAGGCCGAAGAGCCGGCAATCAGCAGTCCGCTCAGGATATATGATAACTTTTTCATATCTTTTACTTTTTACTTTTTTACTTTTTTACCTTTCAATCAGTTCGCACCAGAATATCCTGGATTCTGCTTCAGCGAGATGTTGGCCTTCATCGCCTCGTTGGGGATAGAGAAGATGGTGTAGGTGGTCTCCGAGGTGGCATCCTTGCAGAACCACGACTTACCGTTCCATACGCTACGCCCGTCCTTCATCTTGAAGCGGATCAGGTCCTGACGACGGTGCAGCTCACAGCAGAACTCCCATCCGAGGTCGTCGAGCAGACCGCCCAGTTCGATGTCGGAACCGCCCTCAAAGGTCGTGATGTGGTTGCTCCAGTCGGTGTAGCCGGAGGTGGCATCCTCGGGCACGGTGTATTCATCGTGACCATACTGATAGACAGAGCCGCCTTCGAGGTCAGCCACCGTGCGGGTAGCCTTGGCCACGTTGGCGCCGAAGCTGCGCTGGCGAACCTGTGTGACGAGTTGGGCAGCGGTCTCCTTGTCGCGACCTAAGCGGAGCAGGCACTCGGCCTTCATCATCAGTGCGTCGGCATAGCGGAACACGGCGAAGTCGTCGGAGGTCGTACCGTCGTCGGTGCCGCCCACGATCTCATACTTGTGCAGGCGATAGCCTTCCTGCTGGTAGGCACCGGGCTTGTCGATAGAGTGTACGTTGAGGTTGTAGGTCAGGATACCCGTACCTGTCCAGTCGTCAGCCTCGAACATGATAGGGTTGTCCTTGTCGCCATTGGGGATATAGGTATCACCCTGCTTCAGGGCCTTATACTGTGGACCGCCAGCCCAGGTGTCGGCCAGACGACCGTCGGCTGCATCGTAGGTGCGGATCCACTGGGGGATACCACAGCTGCCGTTATAGCCGGGAGCGGTAGAGCCGTAGGCCTCGATACCCGACTGCGGGAAGCAGTAGCTCTGCAGACCGAACTGCACGGTATGGGTACGGTCGCCAGGGATGACGAAGATAATCTCGGGATTGCCCGTGAGGTCCTCCTTGAAACAGTCCTTGTAGTTGGCGGCGAGGC
>DEWO01000025.1:17399-20106 GCA_002363695.1 Prevotella sp. UBA3208 | reverse complement strand
CCGGACGGCAAGGAGACCGTGCTCAAGATTTACAAGGCCCGCAAGACCGGAGCGAAGGGCGGGGCGGTAGGAACGCTGAGCGTAGAGGGCAAGTCGCTGTGCATCTCGGCACAGGACGAACTGCTGGAAATCGTCGAGCTGCAGCTGGCCGGCAAGAAGCGCATGGCCGCCCGCGACTTCCTGAACGGCATGAAGAATGCGGAACTCTGTCACGTGAAATAAAAATAACGGTGAAGAAATAATAAAACCGTCGGGCTCGTCGTTATATAAGTAAATAATGTTAAACAGATATGTATTTGCCTATGCAGCATTTTACTCAAGACGAATTGAAGCCAAACCCATCGACTATTCTGTTTCTGAAACAGTTTGCCCGGATGTGTAATTCTAACAAGAAAGTAAATAATGGCTACCATAGTATCTCCGTCGTTGCTTGCTGCTGACTTCCTGCACTTGGACAGCGAGCTCGAAATGATTAACCGCAGCGAAGCCCAGTGGCTCCATCTGGACGTGATGGACGGCGTCTTCGTTCCCAACATCTCCTTTGGCTTCCCCGTGCTGGAAACCGTCGCCCGGAAGTGCAAGAAGGCGCTTGACGTACACTACATGATTGTGCACCCCGAGCAGTACATCCGTCAGACCGCCAAGCTCGGCGCCATGATGATGAATGTCCACGTCGAGGCGTGTACCCATCTGCACCGTACCGTACAGGAAATCCACGATGCCGGCATGAAGGCCGGCGTCACGCTGAATCCTGCGTCGCCCGTCTCGTTGCTCGAAGACATCATTGACGACGTGGACATGGTGCTGCTGATGAGCGTCAACCCCGGCTTCGGCGGTCAGAAGTTCATCGAGAACACCATACGGAAGGTGAAGCGTCTGCGCAGGATGATTGACGAGCGCGGTGCCAAGGTGCTGATTGAGGTCGACGGCGGTGTGCAGGCAGAAACCGCCCCCCGGCTGGTACAGGCTGGGGTCGACGTGCTGGTCAGCGGCAGCTATGTGTTCAAGAGTCCCACTCCCGAACAGACCATTCACGAACTCTGCGCACTCTAAAGTTCCAAGTTGCGCTCTGCGCGCTTAAAGTTCCATGTTCAGCTGAATCTGGTGCTGCTTGGCTATGCGGCGCATGTTGATGAGCGCATAGCGCATACGTCCCAGCGACGTGTTGATGCTGACGCCGGTCACCTGGGCAATCTCCTTGAACGACAAATCCTGGTAGAAACGCATGTAGACCACCTCGCGCTGGGCGGCAGGCAGGGAGTTCATGATGTTGCGCACGTCGCTCATAATCTGTGCATTGACAAACTCCGTCTCGCGGTTGCCGTCCATCAGGTCTTCGCTCTTCAGCTTGCTCAGGTCGTTGTCTGCACCCGTTTCCACCATGTGCTCGCTCTTCTGCTGGCGGTAGACGTCCATGATGACGTTGTGGGCAATGCGTGTCAGCCAGAACGAGAACTTGCCGCAGTCTGTGTACTTGCCTTCCTGCAACTTGGTAATCACCTTGACAAAAGTGTCCTGGAACACATCGTTCGCCAGCTCGGGGTCGCGGACCACGAACAAAATGTAATTGTAGAGCTTCTGCTGATTGCGAGTTAATAACTCATCAAACGCCTTGTTGTCTCCTTCTACATAGCGTAAGGCCAACATTTCGTCGGTCAAGCCATTGCAATTCTTCATATTATTTTCTTTTTGTTATGAAGTAGAAGTTGTGTCGATAGGCAGTCTTTTTTAAATTATAGTTATTAACTTTTGTTGTTTTTTCGGCAGCAAAAGTATATAAAATTATCAAAACAGCCAAATAAATGTGGCAAAAAATGCTGTTTTTGTGGATTTTGTTGTATCTTTGTGCTTGATTTAAGACCTAAAAATGTAACAAAATGCAAAAACTTTTCGTTCCAGGCCGACTGTGCCTGTTTGGAGAACACACGGACTGGGCAGGACACTATCGCACCATGAATGCCGATATTCTGCCCGGAGCCTCTATCGTCACTGGTATTGAACAGGGAATCTACGCCGAGGTGGAGAAGTCTCCCATCTTCGAGTTGCACAGCGATGCCCCGGAGATTGTCGATGTGTGGCACGACTTCTCATGCCGGATGGACGAGGCCGAGCTGAAGCGGGTGGCCAAGTCTGGCTCCTTCTTCTGCTATTGTGCCGGTGTGGCATCCTACATGTTGGAGTGGTACAAAGTAGGCGGTGTCCGTATCCGCATTACCGGCATGACGCTGCCCATGAAGAGCGGGCTCTCGTCGTCTGCAGCCATTTGCGTCTTGGTCGCACGCGCGTTCAATTTATTATATCATCTCAACCTGAATACATTGGGCGAGATGAACATTGCCTATCTGGGCGAGCTCCGCACGTCGAGCCGCTGCGGACGTCTGGACCAGGCGTGTGCCTTTGGCGTGAAGCCCAATCTGATGACCTTCGACGGTGACGAGATTGAGGTCAGGTCGCTCAATGTGAAGAAGCAGCTCTACTGGGTCTTTGCCGACCTTTGCGCCGAGAAGGATACCATCAGGATACTGTCTGACCTGAACAAGGCTTATCCGTTTGCTTCCAACGAGGCCGAGGAAAATCTGCACAAGGCTTTGGGCGAGTGGAACCATGAGGTGATTGAACGGGCGGTCAGATATTTGGCTGAAGGCGATTGTGAGGCGCTCGGCCGATTGATGACAGAAGCCGAAACGATGTTCGACAAGTATGTGGC
>DEWO01000025.1:9747-17345 GCA_002363695.1 Prevotella sp. UBA3208 | reverse complement strand
CCTATGTCGCCGGCATTGTGGGCTCCCAAGTTGCACGAGGTGTTGCAGGACCCGCAGATACAGCCTATGGTATATGGCGGTAAGGGAGTCGGCTCGCATGGTGACGGTTCGGTACAGTTCCTGGCCCGCAGCGCAGAAGACCAGGCTCGGCTAATCGACTATTTGGACGCGAAGGGCATGAAAGCCTATCCGCTGACGCTGCGCCCTGTGCATACAGTACGCAAAGCCATCATTCCTGTGGCAGGCTTTGGCACCCGCCTTTATCCGGCAACCCGTGCACTGAAGAAAGACTTCTTCCCCATTCCCTGTGCGGACGGCATGGTACGCCCCGTAATCCTTATCTTGTTGGAGGAACTGGTGAAGAGTGGAGTGGAGGAGATTTGTCTGGTTCTCGGCTCCGAAGAGGAACGCCTGCAGTACACGGACTTCTTTGACCGTCCGCTGGGCGAAGAGCATCTGCGGAAGCTGAACAAGGAAGCTCAGGAGTACGAGAACCGCATCCTTGACATCGGCAAGCGCCTGCACTATGTCTACCAGCATGAGAAACGAGGCTTCGGCCATGCCGTCTATCAGGCTGCCCAGTTTGCCAACAACGAACCCGTCTTGCTCTTATTGGGCGATACGCTCTATCGCAGCCTGTCGAACAAGCCTTGCGCCTTACAGTTGATTGAGGAATACGAACGCTATAACCAGCTGATGGTCAGCATCCATGCCGTTCCTTTGTCCGATGTGAGCCACTATGGTATCCTGAGTGGTGTCTGGGAAGATAAGGAACGTACCATCCTCAATGTCTCCGTCATGAACGAGAAGCCCAAGTCCTCGTATGCCGAAGAATTCCTTGGCGTCCGCAATGCCGATGGTGAGAAGGAGTACTACAGCGTCTTCGGACAGTATATCCTGACGCCCGATGTGTTTGCTCAGTTGGCAGAGGACATCCGGAAAGCCGATGTAGACGGTGACCACCAGCGTGAGATAGAACTGACAGCCGCCCTTGAGGCTGTTCGCCAGAAGAGCGGCATGATGGGTGTCAGACTGCAGGGTAAGATGTACGATATGGGTAATCCAACGGCCCTGCGACGCTGTGTAGAAGAGTTTGCCAAATAGAATAAACGGAATAGCGGCGGGGGATTACCTTTGTGAAGGCTCCTCTGCACGACGCAACAGATACTGGCCGTAGTCATTCTTTATCATGGGCTCGGCCAGTTTCTTCAGTTGCTCACTGTCTATCCAGCCGCGCTTGTAGGCAATCTCCTCCAGGCAAGCCACTTTAAGTCCCTGGCGCTTCTCGATGACCTCGATGAAGGTTGATGCCTCTGACAGAGAGTCGTGGGTGCCCGTGTCAAGCCATGCAAAACCGCGCTGTAGCGTCTGCACCAGCAACTTCTTTTGTTGGAGATATTCCTGATTGACGGTCGTAATCTCCAGCTCGCCGCGTGCCGAGGGCTTGATATTCTTGGCAATCTCTACCACGCTGTTGGGGTAGAAATAAAGTCCGACGACAGCATAATTGGATTTAGGCTTCTTGGGCTTCTCCTCAATGGAGAGACAGTTGCCGTCCTTGTCAAACTCTGCCACTCCATAGCGCTCGGGGTCGTTGACATAATAGCCGAAAACGGTTGCCAGCCCGTCTTGCTCAGCGTGTGCCACGGCCTGTTTCAACATGCCGGTGAATCCGCTGCCATAGAAAATGTTGTCACCCAGAACCAGACAAGCGCAGTCGTTCCCGATGAACTGTTCGCCGATGATGAAGGCTTGAGCCAGTCCGTCGGGAGAGGGCTGCTCGGCATACTCGAAGCGCACGCCTAAGTCGGAGCCGTCGCCCAAAAGACGCTTAAAACCCGGCAGGTCATAGGGCGTTGAGATAATCAGGATTTCACGAATGCCTGCCAACATCAGCGTTGAGATGGGGTAGTAGATCATAGGCTTGTCAAAGATGGGAATCAACTGCTTTGATACACCTTTTGTAATGGGGTAGAGGCGTGTTCCGCTGCCTCCGGCTAATACGATACCTTTCATAATGCTTTGTATTTTAATGCTTTTCAGTTGCAAAGATACAACTTTATTCTGAAAACATTTGGTAAATTAGCCAAAAATATCTAATTTTGCACCTGTTTATATAATCTTTAACGAAACGAAGTGATATGAAACATGTTATACGTACGCTATGTGCAACCATATTTTTAATGTCCCAGATGCTATCCTTTGCCCAGCAGGCTGAACGGTTTAGCATCAGCACATTGAACGTTGACGGCCTGCCAAAGAAAATCCTTGTTTTCAATGTAAAACCTAATGGTCCAGGCAGCGCAGGTACAGTCCGCATTGGCAAGTATCTTTTCCAGAAGAACTATGACCTTATGTTTTTTCAGGAAGATTTTAACTATCATGACGAACTCACAGCCTTTCTGGAAGATAACTACCAGTTTGACACCTGGAGTGGTGACATAGGCGTGCTGGACGGGGTACATAAGGTAGACCTGTTGCATGCTCAGAACCACCAGTTCGAGTGCGACGGGCTGGGTGCCTGCTGGAAGAAGGGCATCCAAGTGACGGCAGTAACCCGTACTCCGTGGAACGACCATTTCGGTAAGTTCAGCCATGCGGGCGATGAGCTCATCAAGAAAGGCTTCCGCCGCTATGAGGTGACGCTGGCCGGCGGAACTCGGATAATCGTCTACAACCTGCACATGGATGCAAGTAGCGTCATCGACGAGAAGGAGGGCAAGGATATGAAGGACCGTGCAGCTCGTCAGGGAGAATACAGACAGGTGCGCGAAGACATCATGAACCATTTTGACAATCGTCCCGTCATTATTCTGGGCGACCTGAACAGTTACCATAGCCGTGAGAAAATCAAGGAGAACTTTATTGATGTCATCAATACCACAGGTCTGGCCGAGGCTCACGATGTATGGATAGAGGTGGAGAAGAGAGGGCAGTATCCTACTGGTCAGCAAGAGCCAATTTACTCAGAGACGGAAGACAGACTGCTGGAAGGAGAGTCCAGGGACAAGATTATCTACATCAACCCTGTGAATGGCCCGAAACTCAAGCCGCTGACCTATCTGCTCGACACTGAGGGTTATCAACGTAACGGCAAGTTCATGGGCGACCACATTCCCGTGGCTGCAACGTTTGAAATTCTTGGAGGAGCCAAGACGGCTCTTCAGAATTTACAGGCAGAACAACAGGACGACTCTGCCGTTGAGTTCTACAACCTGAAAGGTCAGCATGTAGATCAGCCTGACAAGGGTGTCTATATTGAGCGCAAAGGCAAGGATGCCCATAAACGTGTTATTAAAAAGTAATGATGGCTATGAAAAAGATATCGATAACTCTATCAATGATTCTTGTCGCAGCGCTTAACGTTGCCGCACAGGGCGTAACCTATAAAATCCTCCACGAGAATAATGACACCACCGTCAAGTGCAAGGTAGAAGGAATCTCGCTGGGCTCGCGTGCCGTCCGCCACATCGTCTACGAGTATCCATCGACCGATGCCGACGGCAAGCCTGTCACCATCAGTGGCATCGTGATGGTGCCTTCCGATGTTGACAAAGGCGAGGTGCCTTGCGATGGCATCATTCTGTTCAATCACGCCACACTCGGCTCGCTGGAGGACGCTCCCTCGCAGGGAGGACTGGTTTTCCCC
Source organism: Prevotella sp. UBA3208 (assembly GCA_002363695.1). The sequence goes on along the minus strand of DEWO01000025.1, from coordinate 13,696 downwards.
AGTGGTCTGTTGGCCAATCCGCTGAAGCCTAACTACATTGTGGTGATGAGTGACTACATTGGCTTTGGCTCGTCGAAGGACCACCCTTATGAGTACCTCTGTGGACACACCAATGGTCGTAACTCGCTGGATGGTCTGCTGGCCGCCCGCCAGATGCTGACGGACAAGAATATACCTATGGGTAAATACCTTTTCAACGTAGGCTTCTCGCAGGGTGGCACGGAAGCGATGTATATTGCCAAGCTGCGCGATACTGAGGAAAAGTATAAGGATATCCATTTCGACAAGACCTTTGCCGGTGGCGGTGTGCTGGACATTGAGAAAGCTTACTCCGAGTATGTCAGGCTGGACAAGGCCGATGCCATGAGCGACATCGCCATCATGCTTATCTCGGTCAATGAGAACTATCACCTCGGCATTGACTACAAGGACTTGTTCAACGAGCCCTTTGCCTCTCATGTGCAGGAGTTTCTGGAGAAGAAAGATAAGGACGTGCTGAGAAAGTATGGTGTTGCCGATCTTGACTCGCTCCACCAGCTGCTCACTCCTGCCTATATGGATTTGGAAAGCGAGCCAGCCAAGAAACTGATGGCTAAGCTGGCAGAAATCAAGATATCCAATGGCTGGACGCCTGACCTGACGCAGAAATACTTCATTGCGCACAGTCGCCACGACAACTATGTGCCCGTACAATGTTCGCGCAGCTTGCTGGGCTGGATGGAAGAGCAGGGCTTCAAGCCCAGTGTCGTGCCTGGTAAGACCAATCTGCAAACCAACATGCTGATATTCAAACTGAAGCACCAGCCATCGGCTATCGTGTGGGGCATTCAGACCATGGCAGCCATTCAGTTCTGGCCCGTTGCCTACTACGAGGGTGGATTGAATCGTTTCTACTATGATGCCGTCAAGGATATGAACTTGATGAAGCTGATTAAACTGCTGGAGAACTTGGGCATCGACCTGCGCAAGATTATCAAGAATGGCGGTTTGGCATCTGCCATGCATAATAGGGCAGGTTCAGTTGAGACGGTCATAGATAATATATTAAATCTTATTCCCAATGCTGTTGACGCACTGAGCAAGGTTGACCTGACTCCGAGGGATGTGGCACAGATGTTGGCAGACTCTGGCGTTACAACTGCTGATCTTGTGGAAGTAGCAACATATCTGTTATCAGGTCTTTTGTCGGATTCCGAGAATGACGTGTATGCTCCTGCTCTCCAGCAGTTGGGAGAAAAGACAGAGGCTCCCCTCTATCTGCTGAAATACTATGAAAAGACATTGGCCAACTGGCTGTTGCTAGGCGGCATTGATGTCGAGTACAGTCAGTGGGGCTGGGGCCTTACAGAATGATTTTAAAATTGTAAAATTATAAAGATATGAGTTTTTTGAATAAACTATTTGGAAAAAAGGAGGACGAACAACAGAAGGCTGGGGGCATGGAAGACTTCATGACCCTCATCCGAGTATATTTCCAGGCTTGCATGGCTGCTGACCTGGGCATTTCAAATCTCGCCGCACTGCCCGACTTGCGTGTGTTCAAGGCCACATTGAAGGTGCCTACACAGAATAATCGTCTGGGACTGGCCGAGAAGTCGCGTTGCAACAAGATGCTGAAGGAACTCTATCAGATGGACGACGACTTCACTAAGGAGATTGATGCCAGCATCCGCAAACGCTGCAAGAAACCGCAGGACGTGCAGACCTACATGTATCAGTTCTCCGGCTTTACGCAGGATTTGATGATGCTCACGGGCAACCTTATGAAGTTCAAACTCCGTGTGCCCAGTTTCTTCAAGAGTGCTATTCGCACCATGACCGAAAAGACTGTTAACGACATCTTTAATAAGAACGACTTCACGGACCCGGGAGTCATGAAGACCGTTGTGGCTATTCGCCAGTACGCTCAGAAGCTGGGCTTCTCGCAGCAGTGGACAACTAATTTCGTCTACCGTGTCGTGATGCTGGCCAAAAAGGAGAAACAGCCTAAAGGAGAGTAAGAAGTGAGATTTAAAAAATATTAAAATAGTGAAAGTTATGCCACTATTTTAATATTTTTACTTTACCTTTGTGCGGAAAAGTGAAGCGTAATGACGGCTAACGAGAAAACAATTGCAACGTTCGAGACTCGCATCAGGCAGATGATTCTTCGTTTTCAGCAGTTGAAAAAGGAGAACCAGCAACTTCTTGACGCAGTGAAGAAGAACGAGCAGGCCCTCAAGGACTTGCAGGCAAAGTTAGACCAACAGCAGTCCGATTACCAATCACTGAAGATGGCTAAGATGATTGAGATTACCGACGGCGACCTCAGTGGGGCCAGGGAACGGTTGTCAAAGCTTATCCGCGACGTCAATAAATGCATTGCAATCCTCAGCGATGAGAATCAATAAGGAGAACAAGCTATGGCAGAACAGAACAAGGACAGACTACATATCAGGTTGCACGTTTATGACGAGGAAATAGAAGTCGTCATCAACCGCGAGGACGAAGAGTACTATCGCAGTGCAGCTAAACTCATTACCGAGCGATACAATGGCTACGCTCAACGATTCAAGGGCCGCAAGACTGACCACACGATTGCACTCATGACCCTTGTCGACATAGCCTTGACGTATCAGAAGGAGCGTGCCAGCAATGACACCATGCCCTACGATAATGTTCTTGCCCGTTTGACGTCAGAAATCGAGGCTGTCCTCGGTGAGTAGCAGACGTAAGGCGTAAGAACATTAATTCAATATATATTACACATTTATGAACATTATTGTTGGTATTATTTTAATCGTGGCGGCCCTTATTATAGGCGGCCTCTGCGGATTTATGATTTTCCGCTTTGTTATCAAGGGAAAATATAACGACATGATTGGGGCCGCCAAGAAGGAGGCCGAAGTAATTAAGGAGAAGAAACTGCTCGAAGTCAAGGAGAAGTTCCTCAACAAGAAAGCCGAACTGGAAAAGGAGGTGCAGCAGCGCAACCAGCACATCCAGCAGAGCGAGAATAAGTTGAAGCAGCGTGAGATTTCGCTCAATCAACGTCAGGAGGAACTCGGACGTCGTAAGAACGACCTTGACAATCAGCAGAACCGCATCGACAACGAGAAGAAACTGCTCTCCATGAAGCAGGAAGAGTTGGAGAAGATGCAGCTCCAGGAGCGTGCCAAGCTTGAAGAACTCTCCGGACTCTCTGCCGACGAGGCTAAAGCCCGCTTGGTAGAGTCGATGAAGGACGAGGCCAAGACCGACGCTGCCGCTTACATCAATGAAATCATGGACGAGGCTAAGCTCAATGCCAATGCTCAGGCCAAGAAGATTATCATTCAAACCATCCAGCGCGTGGCCACCGAGACCGCAGTCGAGAACTCTGTCTCCGTGTTCCACATTGACAACGACGACGTCAAGGGTCGTGTGATTGGTCGTGAGGGTCGTAATATCCGTGCCTTGGAGGCTGCCTGCGGTGTTGAAATCGTAGTCGACGACACCCCCGAGGCTATCGTCATCTCTGCTTTCGACCCTATTCGCCGCGAGACTTGCCGTCTGGCACTCCACCAGTTGGTGGCCGACGGACGTATCCATCCTGCCCGTATCGAGGAGGTGGTTGCCAAAGTCAAGAAACAGCTTGAGAACGAAATTATTGAGACCGGCAAGCGTACTACTATCGATCTTGGTATTCATGGCCTGCATCCGGAACTCATTCGCATTATCGGTAAGATGAAGTACCGTTCCTCTTATGGCCAGAACCTATTGCAGCACGCCCGCGAGACTGCCAACCTCTGTGCCGTCATGGCCTCAGAACTGGGCTTGAATCCCAAGAAGGCTAAGCGTGCAGGGCTGTTGCACGATATTGGTAAGGTGCCCGATGAGGAGAGCGAACTACCCCACGCACTCTATGGTGCCAAGATTGCAGAGAAGTATAAGGAGAAGCCCGATATCTGCAACGCCATCGGTGCCCACC
>DEWO01000025.1:0-9688 GCA_002363695.1 Prevotella sp. UBA3208 | reverse complement strand
ACGACGAGATGGAGATGCAGACCCTGCTGGCTCCCATCGTACAGATTTGCGACGCCATCTCCGGCGCCCGTCCCGGTGCCCGCCGCGAAATCGTTGAGGCTTACATCAAGCGTCTGAACGATCTCGAGGCTATCGCCATGAGCTATCCCGGTGTCACCAAGACCTACGCCATTCAGGCTGGTCGTGAGTTGCGCGTCATCGTCGGTGCCGACAAGATGGACGATGCCGAGACCGAGGCACTGAGCGGACAGATTGCTTCCAAGATTCAGAACGAGATGACCTATCCCGGACAGGTCAAGATTACCGTCATCCGCGAGACCCGCAGTGTAGCCTACGCCAAGTAAGTTTTAATTTGTGAGACTTTCATCAGGTTATATACTAATAATGGTAAGGGAGAGTTTAGGAGCAAAAAAGAGTGTTGCTCTCATACTGATGCTCTTGATGAACATCATAGCGATGGCAGGCACGGTGGATAAAGTATCGTTCCACGTTCGACAGCTGATGAGCCACTCGTCAGTCATGCATCGTGCCCAGCGGACGACGAGTGACAAGGTGTGTGCCTTTGTGCGTTTTGCCGAGGGCGATGCCCATCAGTTGCTGGCCAAGTATGACTGCGAACTGGTGACCCAAATAGGCGATATCTATATTGCCAACATCCCGTTGACCCGGCTGGCGGAAATGGCTGCCTCTGAGCAGGTGGAGCGTATTGAGACCCAGTTGGGCGGCAGACTCTGCAACAACACATCTCCTCAGTGGACGGGCACCACGATGGTGCAGTCGGGCTTGTCGCTGCCTCATGGTTACGATGGCACAGGTGTGTTGTTGGGAATCGTAGACAGCGGTTTCGACGTGACCCACCCGGCTTTCTATGGCATTGATGGCAAGACCTATCGCATCAAGGGTTTTGTCGACGACTATGCCGTGGAGGGCGAAACAAAGGGCAAGGCTACTCCCTTGGGACGTGAATATACCACCCAGGAGGACATTCTGAACAACGACCATGTGGGCGATACAAAGGGCAATCACGGTACGCACTGTCTGGGCACAGCAGCCGGCAGCGGCTATGGTACACCCTACAGAGGCGTTGCCTATGGTGCCGACATCTTTGCCATCAGCAGTAGGAATGCTGGCGACGACTATCTGGCTAACTCTGCTGACCAGACGGCACGCATGAAGCGCATCTTCGACTATGCCGAGGAGCACCAGCAGCCCTGCGTCATCACCTACAGCATAGGTTTTGACGACATTCCCGGCGACACGCAACTGTTTCGCGAGGCACTCGACCGTCTGGTGGGACCGGGCCGGATATTAGTAACCTCGGCAGGCAACTCAGGCGGTGATGTCTTCTATGTAGAGAAACCCGTAGGCACGGCGACAGCCGGTGTGGCACTGCTTTACAACAGCAAGCATCTGGCACATGCCTACATGAAGAGTGAACAGCCTTTCCGCCTGAAGTGTCTGGTTTGGCAACGTAAAACGAGTGGGGGTACTACTTACGAACTGGCCGACTCAGTGGTATTCGACAGTACCAATCTGCCCACAGACAGTCTGTTGATGCGCGGTCATCACCTGCTGCTGCAACAGTCGGGCTCGTTCTATACCTTGTCAGCACGCACAGAGAAACAGGAGCGTGATACACTCCTGCTGGCTGTCGAGGGCGTCGAAAGCGAAATCAAGATGTATGCATCTGCCGAAACTCCCTTTGAGAATATCACAGAAAACCAGCTTACTGATGGTCGCTTCCGCGCTGGTGTCAAGAATCGCAGCGTCGGACTGCCCGGATGTCTGCAGTCGGCAGTCACCGTGGGCGCACTGAACGGACGCGCATCGTTCGTCAATACGCTGGGACAAACCTATTTCTCCAGGGGAGGACAGTCGAACGTAGGCACCATAGCAGTCTTCTCGTCTATAGGTCCCACCAGAGACGGACTGCTCAAACCCGATATCGTGGCTCCTGGTGTAAACGTCCTGTCGGCAGGCAACAGCTACTGTCCTGACAGTTTTGACTGGTCGATGGTGGCCAAAAGCACCTTCAAGGGGCGTGAATATCCTTGGCTGTCTATGTCGGGCACCTCCATGTCGGGTCCCTGTGCCGCAGGCATTGTGGCTCTTTGGCTTCAGGCTAACCCCAAACTGAGCCCCGACGACGTGAAGAGTGTCTTCAAGGCTACCGCCAAGCACATCGAGGTAGACGGCCAGTGGCCCAACAATGTCTATGGTTACGGACTCATTGACGCCTATGCCGGCATTCAGGAGGTGCTGAAGCAGGCCACGGGCATCCAGACGGTCGAGCGTGAAGTTGCTGACGACGATGCTCCCTGGTACACCATCTATGGTATCCGTCTCGACCAGAAGCCCACCCGGAGGGGCATCTATGTGCACCAGGGCAGAAAAGTCATCATCCGTTAAAGAAAGAATGAATCCTATGGCCGTTATGAAAAAACTATTGTTATCGGCAACGCTGTTGGCCGTAGTGCTGACCGCTTGTACCCATAAAGAGCAAAGTAAAACAGAAATTGGTATGAATACAACAGCGACACTGACGCAGGAGTGGGACAAGGTGTTCCCGCTGAGCGAGAAGGTTGACCACCGTAAGGTGACATTTGAAACACAGTATGGTCTGACATTGGCTGCAGACCTCTATACACCAAAGAACGGACAGGGCAAGATGCCGGCCATCGCCGTTAGCGGACCTTTTGGAGCCTGCAAGGAACAGTCGAGCGGACTCTATGCCATGCGGATGGCAGAACGTGGATTCGTGACTTTGGCCTTCGATCCGTCATATACTGGTGAAAGCAGTGGTGAACCGCGCCGCACGGCCTCGCCAGACATCAATACCGAGGACTTCATGGCAGCTGTCGATTTCCTGTCAAAGCAGGACAATGTGGACGCTGATAAGATTGGTATCATCGGAATCTGCGGATGGGGTGGCATCGCTCTCAATGCCGCAGCAGCCGACACACGCATCAAAGCTACGGTAGCCTCGACAATGTACGATATGACGCGTGTCAGCGGCAATGGCTACTTTGACAGCGAAGACAAGGAAAAGTCTCGCCATGCAGCTCGTGAGACGCTATCCAAACAGCGTCTTGCCGATCCGAAGGCAATGGCTGGTGGTGTGGTCAATCCCCTGCCTGACGATGCACCTCAGTTTGTCAAGGACTACTACGACTACTACATTACGCCACGTGGCTACCATAAGCGTAGTGGCAACTCGAACGATGGTTGGCGCGTCATCGGCACACAGGCTTTCGCTAACAGTCGCTTCCTTTATTACATCAACGAGATTCGCTCTGCCGTTCTTGTGATGCATGGCGAGAAAGCCCACTCGCGCTACTTCGGCGAGGCTGCCTATAAATATATGGTGGAAGGCAAGGCCGAGGGATATAACGTAGTTGGCAAACCCAACCCCAATCCTGAAAACAAGGAACTGCTCATCATCCCGGGAGCCAGTCATTGCGACCTCTACGACGGCGGCTATACAGAACTGGTGGGAAAGGGCGATCCTAAGAATCTCATCCCCTGGGACAAACTTGCCGATTTCTTCGTTAAGAGCCTGAAGTAATAATAAGAAACTATTTACTGACACTCTTTGCAATGCTCTTCGCTTGCTGCTCGTCGGACAACGGGACGCAGGCGAAGGTGCTGTAAACGGCAGATGAAAGCATATAACGCTTACATGGAACAAGCGATAAGAATCAAACGACAACCATTTCGTGTAATATGAAGCAAATAAACATCTGGGTGCTGGCCGCCATACGAATGAGAATGGCAGGAAAGAGGGAGTAAGAACGTCCATTATGATAAACAGTGCCCACAGTCGATACTGTGTCGAGACCGTGGGCACTGATGACAAATCCAATTACTTGTCGAGACTGATCAGTTCGTACTTCTTCGAACCAAGCCCGATTTTCTCGGCGTATTCGGTAATATATGTGCCGTGCTGGCGATTGATGCGCTTGATGAGGGGCTTGTTGTCGTCGCCGGGCTTGCCTTTGTAGTTGAACACCATGTCCAGGCAGGCTTGGTCTACGGCTACCGGGTCGAGCGAAGCCACGATGCCCATGTCCTTCAGTTCGGGTTTGGCAGGATTTCCGTCGCAGTCGCAGTCTACCGACATATTGTTCATCACGTTGATGTAGATGACTTTGCCGTTGAAGTAGTTGTGTACGGCCTGTGCGGCAGCAGCCATCGACTCCAGGAAAAGGTCTTGTGTGTCTCCTTCGGCCAGTATGCCGGGATTCCATGCCGTCTTCGGGTCCGTGCTCTTGCCGGCAGAGTGGATATAGCACTTGCCTGCCGTTGAGGCTACACCGATAGAGGCATTCTTCATGACACCGCCGAAACCGCCCATGGCATGTCCCTTGAAGTGGGCCAGGTTGATCATGAAGTCGTAGTTGGACAAATGCTCGCCCACGATGTCGTACTTCAGGTGCTTCTTGTCCTGAATGGGGATGCGTATCTGTCCGAACTCGTCCATCAGGTCGACGGCAAAGATGGAGTCGAAGCCGTGCTCGTGAATGGTTTCCCAGTGTTTCTTGGGGTCTTGTCGTGTACCGCCATAAGCCGTGCAGCACTCTACTATGGTGCCGTTGACCTCGTCCACCAGTTTGCGAATCAGGGTAGGCTTCAGATAGTGCTTGTTGCCGCCCTCGCCAGTGGATATCTTTACGGCTACGCGCCCTTTGGCCTCAACGCCCAGTGCTTTATAGATTCTTACCAATGACTCCGGTGTAATCTCTTTGGTCATATACACCTTGCTCTGTCCAAATACCATAACTGCCGTCATCAGCATCAGAGCGACGACCTTCATTCTCATTTTCTTCATACCGTTATCGTTTTATGTTGTAATATTGGTTGCAAAGATACGACTTTTTTCCAATAGTCAGATATACTATTTACGGAATTTGTTACCAATATTGCAGATTTTTAGAATTTATTGCTTACCTTTGCAGGCATGAAGATACAAGGATTACTGTCGGGTGTTGTTGTGGTTGTGGCCGGAATATTGACTGCATGTAGTACGATGACTGCTGCCGAACGGGCCGAGAAGGCATTGGCGGTGGAGAGAGCGCTGGCCTCCCGTCACTATGTGGTGGATGTTCAGATGATGTATCCCCGCAGGGGACGGGCAGTCAATGTGACCAGTAACTATTCACTCGAGATTAAGGGCGATACGTTGGTGTCGTATTTACCGTATTTCGGTCGGGCTTATAGTATTCCGTATGGTGGAGGCAAGGCCTTCAACTTTTCTGCTCCTATCAGCAGCTATGAGTCGGCAAGGGATGAAAAGGGGAGGACATATGTCAGGCTGGTCACAGACAACGAGGAAGATGTCATCACCTTTCAGTTGGAGATATTCGACAATGGCCAGACGACCATCGACGTACAGGCCCGCGAGCGCGAACCGATAACCTATAGCGGAGAACTGGAATAGTGAAATCTGATAAAACCAAATAATAACAATTGCTTATGGACTTACTTCATATCATCGCCGTAGCCATCCTTGTCGTAGCCGGCGTGGTCATCTACATCAACAAAAGAAAAAACGGTTAAACTCTACAGCTTAACCGTTATTTCCTGATTGGCTTCAATCCTGACCCTTAGGTTCTTCGCCCCGTCGGACGAAGTAGAGGCCGCATTGCCGACTATCAGCCAGCCCTGACCCTCTGTGGCCAGCACCTTCACTTGCTCGCGGTTCATCTCGACATGTATCATGCCATGAGGCGTAGGAATGTCGCCTTCCATCCATTCCAGGTCGCCTAAGACGGGACGCACCTCGAACTCCTCGTAGCCGGGCTTGATGGGCTGAACACCTAAGTAGTACTTGCCCAGTAGATAGACGGGCGAGGCTCCCCAGGCGTGGCAAAGCGACTTGCCGTAGGGACGTCCGTACATGGCCAGATGCTGCGTGCCGGTCTCCGTTGGTACATACTTCTCCCAGAACGAGGTCGCTCCCTCGCGCAGCATACCGCCCCAGTAGTCACGCATCTCTTTCAGCACCTTCTCGTGGTAGCCCATCATGCAGAGCGCTTCCAGTTCGTAGAAGCGCATATAGGGAGTGGTGATAGGCTCGATGGCAGGGTTCAGCATGACGCTCTTCATAATCTCCTCACGTTCCTCCTGATAGGCCAGCCCATAGAGAATGGCAAACATGTTAGGGAACTTGGTGATGTGGGGATTCATCTTTCCGTCTTCAATGGCGTGCAGGTAAGCCTTCTGCTCGTAGCTCCAGAACGTCTGCTTGATCTTGTTGCGCAGTTCTTCGCATTTTACGCGGTAATCAGTCTTGACATCCAGCAACTTGGCGCAGATGGTCATCGTCTCCAATGCCTTCATGAGCAGTATCTGTTCGAAGCATAGCGTTCCGCGCTTGTGCATGGGGAAGTCTACCCAGTCGACGAAAATCCAGTCGTCGGGCTGTCCTTCGGCCATTCCCTGGTCGTTGGTACGACTGAGCACGTAGTCCATCATGGTCACCATGCGGGGCCACATCTCGCGTACGAAAGCCACATCCGCCGTGTACTGGTAGTAATCGAGGATGGACTTGAACCAGTAGAAGGTGTAGTCCATGATGGTATTGATGTGAGCCGTCACCGGATCCTTGCCGCGCAGCAGGCGGATGGTACGCTTGACACACTCGGAGTCAAAGCGCAGGTAGTAGTTCATGAGGTACGACTGTATGGCATCGCCCGACCACGTCCAGCGGTCGCGCTTGATGCCGTCCATGAAGAATTCGCGCGTGGTCAGGTCCATGGTGTAGGCACCAACCTCCCATATCTTGTTCAGTTCTTCGTCCGAACAGCGGAAGGAACCGCTGTGGCTGAGGTCATGCTGTGCGTATTCATAGTCCATCAGCACGTCGGTGTAGGTAGTGCTTTCTTCCTTTTCTATATATACGTAGCGGAAGGCTTTGGAGGTTGCGACAGTGTTGCAGCGTATAGGACAGGAGAGGACGTCGAGCGTTTCGCAGTGCTCGCGGTCCAGCGCCTCCTCGCGGCTCTCACCATAATAGACGCGGATGGTTCCCTGCAGGCCGGATACCTTCAGGTAGCCGAAGGTTTCGCGGCCGAAGTCATAGAGGGTGCCATTTTCTGTGACGGTGTCGCTACTCACTGGGCGAACTTCGCGGCGCTCCAACTGGTAGGACGAGGGCGGGGTGTCAATGTTGTCAAAACACCACGAGGCAGCAGGCACATAGATGCCTGAACCATGAGCCACTCCGTTTTCGTCAATCCACAGCTTGTCCTCGTAGGTGGCCAGCCACGTTGAGTCGGTCTTGATGGTCTCTCCCTCGATGAACAGAGCGGGAGGCGTGGCTTGGTTCCACACCTTCAGGTTCAGCTTGTGCTCACCCTTAGGAATGGTGTACGTGTTGGCAGGGAACTGTAGCTTGCCGTCAAGTTGAAAGTTGAACTGGCCTTCGCAGGCTATCGTGATGGTTTCTTCATGTTCCAGCGTAAAGGCCTTCGAGAACTCCACGGTCACGTAGTGGGAGTCTTGTTTCCAGAATGGAGGGAACATGGCGCCACGCTCTGTGCGCCGGTTGTTGAAAATGTTGCCGAGCCATATCTCGAAGTCGCCCGGATACCATATCCAGGTGGGTTTATTGTTTTCCTGCATGACGTTTGATGTTTTCGTTAACTTGTGGTCCGTTGTTCTCCCAGACGTTGCCCGGGCCGTTGGCGTTCTTCAGGAATTTCTCCTCGGGCGTCCAGTTGTCGCGCAAGGTGATGTTACTGGAGCCTTCGTCGGTGTAGAGGTAGAACCAGTGGTTGGGGTCGTGGACGTAGCTGGGCTTGGCAATGTCGCGCACAACGTTCTCGGTAATCATCGTGCCAGGTTGGTTGCCCAAGGTATAGATGCCGGCACAGTCGTACATGTGCTGGGCGTAGTTATATATAAGGTTCGCGTGCACCGTGTTGTTCTTCATGCACACCAGATCGCGGTTCCAGCCCCAGCCCAGCGAGATGCCCGTATAGGACACGTCGTGAATGGTGTTGTGCTCGATGTTGATGCCTGAGACATAGCCTGCTGCGATGGCTACACAGCCCCAGTCCTCGTTGGTGACGTCGTAGAACTCGCAGTTGCTGACCTCCTGTTGGGTACAAACCTCCCGGAAGTCGGTAGGCTGGTAGGGCAGGTGGGTCTCCAGTCCTTCGGGTGAGAACGAGCCGCAGACGTAGCCGTTCATGGCAATATCGGTAAACGTGCAGTTGGACGTCGTTCCACGGTGACATCCCTCCACATAATCCAACCCCGAGCCGCCTAAGTGCTCGAAGCGGCAACCCGAGAAGTGGCAGTCTTCTGCATAGCGCAACTCGACGGCGGCGTCAGCACGTCCCAGCCAACCCTGGTTGTCCAGCTTGTGGTTGTTGGGGCGGTCTGTCTGGGGACGCAGCTTGTAAGCCTCCGTCAGATACATACCTGCCTGCAAGGGCACGTGCCCCTTCTCGCTGGGCCGCATCCATGTGGTGTGGCTGAAGGTGATGCCCTTCATCGTGATGTTGCGGACAGGACGTTCGGCAGTACCGATAAACTCGACAAGCGTCTCCAGTACGGGGACGATGGCCTCGCGGATGGTCTCGCCGGGGAGGGGCATATAATATAAGGTATGAGTGCGGATGTCGTGATACCACTCGCCGGGCTCATCCAACAACTCCTTGGCATTGGTCAGGTAGAACGGCGACGGGTGCTTGGTGTCGGGTGTCATCGGCGACGGCCAGGGGTGCTGGAATTGGATGGGGCCTTCCGGGTTGTGGAAGCGGATGGCCGCAGAGTCGCCTTGGATGTCAATGCTCTTGATGCGCAGGTTGCTGGTGCACCACATCTCGTGCAGCACCATCTCGGCATAAGGTGCCTTTAGAATCTTCTCTACCGCCTTCTTGGGCACCCACAGCACGTGGTTCTTCTTGTCATAGGTGCGGATGCGGTGCATCTGCTCGAAGTCGCTGACATCGCGTGCCCGTGTGGCTTTCCGGCCGTTCTCTGACCGCTGGTCAGAGTGTGGCGTTGCAATAATGTAGAGTTGTCGGAAGTCAATGGGACGGCCGTTGAAGTCGGGCACGTCAGCCACCCACAGCTTGCCTTGTTTCTTCCAGTTGGAAATGCGCATACCGCCGCTGATGACGGCTCTGTCGCCCTCGATGCGGAGTCCGCTGTCCTCCGGGCGCAGGCGCAGCGGCTCGTAGCGGCTGTATGTACCTGCAGCCAGGTGGATGGTTACTTCAGTGGCTTTGCCCAGTCGTCGCATTTCGCGGGCCTTGCGGACGGCCTCCGTCAGTGACGAGTCAGGGGTTATAAAGAGGTCTGCTGCACTGAGACTCAGGCTGCAGAAGAGACTAATAAGAATCATTGCCTGTTTCATGTTTATAAGACGTTTCTACGGCAAAGTTGTCGCCAATTCATTTTTTCTTTATATCTTTGTAGCCGGTAAAACAAATCACTAAACTAACGTGAGTTCGACGTAAGGCTTAGGCAATAAGTCTGCCTCTGTCGATGATTTCTAAATTCATGGCAGGTTTCTTTGGTAGCAGGTTGTATGCAATAAGCCCTGCGAACAGGTTGGTGGCAAAGTTCTCGATGGAGCGGTGTCTGGTATGCTCAATCTGGCAGACATTCTTCAGCTCGTCATTCACCGTCTCAATAACTGAGCGTTTCCTTAGCAAAGAGCTTGCCAAAGAGTTTC
>DEWO01000139.1:8286-9380 GCA_002363695.1 Prevotella sp. UBA3208 | reverse complement strand
TGGAGGTCATTAAGTCGCAGAAGAACTTCCAGGCAACGCCGGTAACTGAAATCTGGCACGACGACGGTGATCAGGTGTTGTGCTATATGCGTGGTGACCTTGTCTTCGTATTCAACTTCTCACCGACGCGCAGCTATACCGACTACGGTTTCCTGGTGCCTACGGGCAGTTACGAGGTGGTGCTCAATACGGATGCCAAGGAGTTTGGCGGCAATGGATTCGCTGACGACAGCGTTACCCACGTCACCAATTTCGACCCGCTGTATGTGAAGGATCATAAGGAGTGGCTGAAACTCTACATCCCTGCCCGCTCGGCAGTCGTGTTGAAAAAAGTATAATCCGATGGGAACGGGACGACGACAACGTCCCGTTCTCTTTTTTTGCAAAATTGTGATGCAAAACTGCATTTTTTTAGGAAAAATGGTGTGTGTTTACAATTAATTTTATTACTTTTGCAGACAATAAGTAAGAATTCTTAAATATTTTATGGTACGTAATATCTTCAAAGGGCTGGGAATAGCATTGGTGACCCCCTTCACGGAAGACGGAGCAGTGGACTATAAGTCGCTGATTCGTTTGGTGGAATATCAGTTGGATAACGGGGCAGATTTTTTGTGTATTCTGGCCACAACAGGTGAAACTCCTACGCTGACTGCCGAGGAAAAGCAGAAAATCAAGGAAACGATAGTGAGTCTTGTACATGGGCGTGTGCCCATTCTGATGGGCTGTGGCGGTAACAACACGGCAGCTATCATCGAGGAACTGCAAACTCGTGACTTTCAGGGAATCGATGGCATACTGAGCGTATGTCCGTATTACAACAAGCCCTCGCAGGAGGGTCTCTATCAGCACTTCAAGGCCATTGCAAATGCTACCAGGTTGCCCGTCGTGTTGTACAACGTGCCTGGCCGTACGGGTGTTAATATGACTGCGGCGACTACGGTTCGCCTGGCTCGTGACTGCGAAAACATCGTAGCCATCAAGGAGGCATCCGGCAATCTGGAGCAGGTGGACGAGATTATCAAGAACAAGCCAGCCTCGTTCGACGTGATATCCGGTGACGACTCACTGACGTTCCCCATGATCAGTTGTGG
>DEWO01000139.1:7893-8167 GCA_002363695.1 Prevotella sp. UBA3208 | reverse complement strand
TGCAGATGAAGGGTGAGTACGATCCTGCCCGCAAGATTCACCACCGCTTCATTGACCTCTTCTCGCTGCTCTTTGTTGATGGAAATCCTGCTGGCGTGAAGGCCATGCTGCACGAGATGGGCTATATTGAGAACGTGCTTCGCCTGCCTCTGGTTCCCACCCGCATCTCAACGCTGCAGCGTATGAGTGAAATCATGAAGGAACTCAAGATTTAGTTGAAAGTTATGGACGAGCCAAGAGTCATACACGAGATTACCCCGTTGATGGGAAAAGA
>DEWO01000139.1:2451-7771 GCA_002363695.1 Prevotella sp. UBA3208 | reverse complement strand
GAGTTGAACTACGTGGAGCACGCTCCAGGAGTTCGGCGTATCGTGGGTGACTCGAACGAGGTGATAGGGGAGTACGACTTGGTGCTCATTACCTCGCCCGAACTGGAGCACGTCTGGGAGCAGAATGTGTGTACCAGCGAGGACATCCGCGAGGTCACCATTCAGTTCTATTTGGATATGAGCGAGGACAGTATGCTTTCGCGCAACCCCTTCTTCTCCATGCGCAAAATGCTGCAGGAGGCACGCAAGGGCCTGTCGTTCCCCATGGAGGACATCATGCGCGTCTATCATCTCATTGATACGCTCAGCTCCATCAAGGACGGCTTCGACGCCGTCATGCAGTTCATGACCATACTCCACGAGTTGTCCAAGAGCACCCACTACCGTCCGCTGGCAACGTCGAGCTATGCGAAGGTAGAGGTGGAGAGTGACTCACGGCGTGTGCTGAAGGTGAAGAACTACATTGCAAAGAACTACATGGACGAGATACGGCTGACCACGCTGGCCGAGATAGCCGGCATGAGCCCCTCGGCGTTCAGTCGTTTCTTCAAGCTCCACACTGGGCGTAACCTGTCAGAGTATATCATTGAGCAGCGTCTTGGATATGCCAGCCGCCTGCTGGTGGATACCTCGAAGGGTATTGCTGAAATCAGCTATCAGAGCGGTTTCAACAACCTGAGCAACTTCAACCGCATCTTCAAGAAACGCAAAGGGTGTTCACCTTCAGAGTTCCGCGAAAACTACCATAAAACCCGTATTATCGTATAAGTTGTATAGGTTACCTAAAATAAATAATACTAAAAGCTAAAATCATACGTCTTTATGCAGAAAAAACTAATCATCAAGAACCAAGTCGGTGAACTGGAACGGGTCAACCAGTTCATCGAAGAAATCAGTGAGGAGCTGGGGCTCGGCATGGAGCTTCAGATGAACCTTAACCTGGTGATGGAGGAGATGGTGTCAAACGTCATTTTCTACGCTTATCCTGAAGGTAAGGCGGCTGACATCGAACTGACGGCAGAAAGCAACGGTAAGGAGCTGACCTTCGTATTGAGCGACCAGGGTAAGGAATTTGACCCGACGGCCAAGGAGGATGCTGACCCCGACGTGAGTCCTGTGGAACGCGAAATAGGAGGCATGGGCATCTTCATCGTCAAGAACATTATGAACCAAGTGACCTACCAGCGTTTGGAGGGCAAGAACCTGCTCACTATGAAGAAAGTAATTTGACTCATATTCATAAAAGGATATACAAAAACAACCAAAAAATCATAACATTATGACACAGATTATCAAAGAAGGTGGCAAGACCATCATTAAGACCGGCGAACGTATCGACACGATGAATGCACCCCAGTTCGAGCAAGATATCCAGCCCGCTCTGGCTGACGGAGGTGTCGACCTTGAAATGGATTGCTCAGACCTCAACTACATGGCTTCTTCAGGTCTGCGCATTATTCAGAAAACCATGCGTACCGTTATGCAGCAGAAGGGGCAGTTCAAACTGACTAATGTAAGCCCGGAAATCTATAAAGTGCTGGCAATGACAGGCTTTACGAAATTCATGAAAGTAGAGAAGAAAGCAGAGTAATAAAATAACAAGGAACGGTTATGACATACGTAGTAATTGTTTTAGTCCTCATCGTGCTTCTGCTGGGCTATATGCTCTATTCGCAGAGCCAGGCAGGCAAGAAGCAGGCCGAAGAGCAACAGCAGTTGCTGGCAGACTATCAGCGCCGTGTGGACGAGCAGCAAAAACTGCTTAGTGATTATCGTGCGCTTGAGAAAAACTTTGACAATGTAGGCGAAGGCTACGAGCAGGCCCTCCTGGCCTTTGACAAGATGAACGAGGATCAGGAGAAGGCCCAGAAGGCCAACGAGGCGCTTCAGAAAACCGTAGCCTCGCTACAGGAAGCCAACACCCGTATGCAGGAGAGCATTCAGAAGAATGCAGAGGTGATGACCCAAGTGGTCAGCGACCTGCAGGCTCTGGCTAAGGCTCAGGGCGACAGCAAACTGGCGGTCCTCGTAGGCAAGGTGACCGACCTTGACGACGTGCAGGACAACATGCCTCCCCTTGAGCATACGGATAACGTGATGGTGACTCAGATTGCCGACGAGGCAGTAGCCCTCACGGGAGCCGACAAGGCACAGTACGTCAGGTTCGAACAGGTGGTAGACCCCTCTGCCGCTGTCACCATGCTGCTCACCTGTCAGCCCAAGGCCGTCCGTGCACTGACTCATCTGCTGGACAACGCCCTGAAGTTCACCACCGACGGCACCATTACGCTGAATGTCAATGTCGACATGGACAAGATGCAGGCCGTCTATACCGTAGAAGACACAGGCGCAGGTATCGATGCTGCCGAGGCTGAGCACATTTTTGAACCCTATGTCAAGCTCAACCAGTACTTCGACGGTCAGGGCATCGGTCTTACCGTGGCTCGTAACATAGCCCGTCGTCTGGGGGGTGATGTGGTGCTCGACACTACCAAGGAGGCACCAGGCTCGCGCTTCGTGCTCTCGTTGCCTATTTAATAGGATTGTCGTTAGTCGTGCGCTTTCAAATTACCGTGCAGATACAGGCTCCCATGAAGTCCTGTGTCTGCCGTTTTCTTTTTGGATTCGCTCGAAAAGTGTAGTACCTTTGCATTGGATATACAAAAAGGAGGCTTCCAGCGGGAAAGCCTCCTGTAAAAAGCAGCAGAGCAGATATACTACTTGTGGTCTACGGCAGCCTGCTCGACAGGCAGACAGCGCTTGTAGTTCTCTATGTACTTCTCAAAACCTTCGACATCAGCAGCTGTAGGAGCTATAGAGGTACCGCTGTTGCCAGCGAAGACCTCCTGATCGAGATAGTCCTCGAGCGACAATCCTTTCGGATTGCGAGTTTGGTAGCCAGCCAGCAGGGCAATACCCCATGCTCCTCCTTCGCCTGCCGTCTCCATGACCGAGATGGGCGTGTTGAGTGCTGCTGCAAGCATACGCTGACCTACTACGGGTGTCTTGAAGTAGCCGCCATGACCCGTCAGTCGGTCTACCTTGATCTTCTCCTCCTTGAGCAGTATGTCGTTGCCGATTTTCAGCACACCGATGGCACCATAGAGATGGGCACGCATGAAGTTTGCCAGGTTGAACTTGTCGTTGGCTGAACGGATGAACATGGGACGGCCCTCGGCAAGACCTGTGACAGGCTCGCCACTGACGTAGTTGTAGGCCATCAGGCCGCCGCAGTCGGTGTCACCCTCCAGAGCCTTGTTGAACAGCGAACCGTAGAGCTGGTTCATGTCTACCTTGACACCCAGCAGCTGCTGGTACTCCTTGAAGAGTCCCACCCAGGCATTGATGTCGGAGGTACAGTTGTTGCAGTGTACCATAGCGACCAATGAACCATCAGGGGTGGTGACCATGTCAATCATCTCGTAGGGCTTGGAGAGGGGTTTCTCGAGCACAATCATCGAGAATGATGAGGTGCCGGCAGAAACGTTACCCGTGCGCTGACGAACGGCATTGGTGGCTACCATGCCCGTTCCGGCATCGCCTTCTGGAGGGCAGAGGGGACAGCCAGGCTTTAGAGTGCCTGTGGGGTCGAGACACTTAGCTCCTTTGGCAGTCAGCGTACCGGCATCCTGACCAGCCACGAGGACTCGGGGCAGAATGTCCAGCAGGTGCCACGGATAGCCCTTGGGGGCTACCAGCTGGTCGAACTTCTTTACCATCTCAGCGTCGTAGGTCTTAGTTGCAGGGTCTATGGGAATCATACCCGAGGCGTCGCCCACACCAAGCACAAACTGACCTGTCAGCTGCCAGTGAATATAGCCGGCAAGGGTTGTCAGGAACTTAATGTCTTTAACGTGGTCTGCATCTTCGAGAATACATTGGTATAGGTGTGAGATGCTCCAGCGCAGGGGAATGTTGTAGTTGAAGAGCTTGGAGAGTTCGGCGGCAGCCTTGCCCGTATTGGTGTTGCGCCAGGTACGGAAGGGTACCAGAATCTCCTGTTTGTCGTTGAAGGCCATATAGCCATGCATCATGGCTGAGAAACCAATGGCGGCCAGACTGATAATGTCACAGTCGTACTGATTCTTCACTGCCTTGCGGAGTTCAGCATAACAGGTCTGAAGCCCATGCCATATCTCATCAATGCCATATGTCCAGAGTCCGTCTACAAGTTGATTTTCCCATTCATAGTCGCCTTGGGCTATGGGTTTGTTGTGGTTGTCGATAAGGACGGCCTTGATGCGGGTAGAACCAAATTCGATGCCGAGAATGGCATTACCCGATTCAATAATTTGTTTTGCTGCTTTCAGATCCATAGATTAACGTAAAGCTTTGTTCAACATATAATATACTTCATTGTTGCGGAGATCCTGCTTGAGTTGTGGGATGGTAGTGTCCTTGTTAATGCGGACATGCTCCAGACCCAGCATCTCGGCAAAGTCTTCCCAGTACTCCTCGGTGATGTCGTAGGAGAAGGCGCTGTGGTGAGTTCCACCAGCAAGTATCCATGCTCCGGCACCAATCTCGAAGGTGGGCTGGGGGACCCAGAGGGCACTGGCTACAGGCAGGTTTGGCATGGGCTTGGGCTCGATGCACTCAACCTCCTGCGAGATGAGACGGAAGCGGTTGCCAAGGTCTACAACGGTAGCCTTGATACCACGACCTACCTTAGAGGTGAACACGAGACGGGCGGTTTGCTGCTTGCGGATGCCGATACCGAGGAAGTGAACTTCCAGCTTGGGCTTGTCAACGGCAATGAGCGGGCATACCTCGAGCATATGGCTCTGCAGGCAAGACGAGCGGTTACCGGCAAAGTTGAGCGTGTAGTCCTCGAGGAACGAGCAACCGGTAGGCATTCCCTGCTGGATGACCCACAGGGTACGATAGAGGCAGGCTGTCTTCCAGTCACCCTCAGCTCCGAAACCGATACCTTCAGCCATGAGGCGCTGTGAGGCCAGGCCGGGAATCTGGTCAAAACCTGCAAAGTTAGGATCGTTGATATCGGCATCACCGAGGTCATCAAAGTTGGTAGTGAAAGCAGTAGCACCATTGTCCTTCAGCACTCGGCGCAGGGTAATCTCGGCACGAGCTGCATTGCGGACCTTCTGCCAGTAGACTTCTTCGCCTGACTCGTCAATCTTGATGGTGTACTCTTTCTTATAGACCTCTACCAGTTCGTCGACTTCTGCGTCGGTGACCTTCTTCCAGTATTCCATCATAGAACTGACAGGATAGTAGTCAACATGGTAGCCCAGACGCTGTTCGAACTCTACGCGGTCACCATCGGTGACTGCAACGTTGTTCATGTTCATACCGAACA
>DEWO01000139.1:1525-2410 GCA_002363695.1 Prevotella sp. UBA3208 | reverse complement strand
TCATACCGAACATCAGACAGCGTACCTTGCGAGCATCTGCCACACCAGCAGCCACACGTGCCCATACGGCAATCTTCTGCTGGGCAGCCTCGGTCTTCCAATAGCCGCAAACCACCTTGCGGGCTATGCGCATACGGGTGCAGATGTGACCGAACTCAATGTCACCGTGTGCCGACTGGTTGAGGTTCATGAAGTCCATGTCCATGGTGTCCCAAGGTATCTCGGCATTATATTGTGTATGGAAGTGGAGAAGGGGCTTCTGCAGGGCCTGCAGACCCTTGATCCACATCTTGGCTGGCGAGAAAGTGTGCATCCAGGTGATGATACCGATACACTTGGCTTCGTTGTTGGAGGCTTTCATGACAGCCTCTACCTCGTCCGATGAGTTGACAGTACCCTTGTAAACAACCTTAACGGGGATAATGCCTGAGGCATTGAGGCCATCAACCATCTCCTGTGAGTGTCCGTCGACAATCTTCACAGTCTCACCTCCGTAGAGCAACTGCGCTCCAGTTACCCACCAAATTTCCAAATTGTCAAATGCTTTTGTCATAAGATATTAAATGTCTGTAGTTAGTTAATGATTTACTTTTTCTTCTGACCATAATAGGCATTGGGGCCGTGCTTGCGTGAGAAATGTTTCTCGACGAGCAGCGGATTCATTGTGGTGTCAGGGTTGACACAGAACGAGACGAAGGCCATCTTGGCAACCTGCTCAGTGACGACGGCATGATAGACAGCCTGATCGGCATCCTTACCCCAGGCGAAGGGACCGTGATTCTTGACCAACACTGCAGGTGTGTGCACGGGGTTGATGTTGCCCTTCTTGAAGCGGTCAACAATGACGACACCCGTATTCTTTTCGTACTCAGGCATCTGGTCCTC
>DEWO01000139.1:941-1423 GCA_002363695.1 Prevotella sp. UBA3208 | reverse complement strand
ATGTTGGGAATGTCCTTACCAGCCTGAGCCCATGCGGTGGCATAGGTAGAGTGGGTGTGTACGATACCTCCCAGCTCAGGGAAGGCCTTATAGAGTACAAGGTGGGTTGGGGTGTCGCTGGAGGGATTGAGGTCACCTTCGACGACTTTTCCGCTTTCAAGGTCAACGACAACCATGTCTTCGGGTTTCATGACGTCGTACTCAACTCCGGAGGGTTTGATGACTACGAGGCCCTTCTCGCGGTCAATAGCCGACACGTTGCCCCAGGTAAAAATAACGAGGTTATGTTTTACAAGGTCAAGATTGGCCTTGAACACTTTCTGTTTCAGTTCTTCTAACATAATGATATGAATATTAGTTAATTAAAGTTTAAAATTAGAGTCTTCGTTGAAGGCTTGCTTGTTAAATCGGTAGAGACTGGCACCACGACGGGAACTTTGCTTGTCTATCAGCTCCGTCTTCTCGATGTAGTTCATCTCCTT
>DEWO01000139.1:0-733 GCA_002363695.1 Prevotella sp. UBA3208 | reverse complement strand
TACCATCTCATTGTGGTCAGAGTAGAGGTGGGGAATATTCTCAATGTCCACCCATTCTACACCATGTTCCTGCATGAGCTTGGCAGGATAGTCATTGACGTTGATGAGTGCGTAGTAGGCTACTGAGACAACGCGTTCGCCAGGGTCGCGGTCGATATTTCCGAAAGCACCCACCTGACGCATATATACCTTGCGCAGTCCTGTCAGTTCGAACAGGGTGCGGTTGGCTGCAGCATCCAGACTCTCGTCGCTGCGGACGAAGCCTCCGTAGAGGCTCCATTCGCCGCGACCTGGGTCCATATTTCGCTTGCCAATCAGTATCTTTAGCTTGTTTTCCTCGAAGCCGAAGATGATACAGTCTACCGACAGAAATACTTTCTGAAATTCAGTATAGAACGTTGTCATAGCTCTTTTGATACCAGAAGGCTTGTAATGTTCTTACCAAAGTGCTATATAGAGGATTGCAAGAATCAGAATGACACCGTAGGCACCAATCTTGAAAGCACTGTCTGTGCGGAATAGCTTCAGGTCTATGTCTACAGCCTTCGGATCCTGTACCTTGTCCTTGGCATTAGAGCGCAGGTATATACTCAGTGCAAAGAACATACTGGCTAAGAAGAACATAGCCTCAAATCCGTAAGCGCGCAGATCGGCCTTCATCATACCCCAGATACCTATTACCAGTGCAATGAAGGTGAGGTAGAACATACGGTCAGACCACTTCAACTGCTTC
>DEWO01000087.1 GCA_002363695.1 Prevotella sp. UBA3208 | reverse complement strand
ATGGCATTGCCATCCTCATCGCTTACTTTTCCCGTGAGCGTGAATGACTGTGCTGTCGCCGTGATGACTGACAACAATAACAGTAGCGATAGTATACCTTTTCTCATGTCCATCGTTACTATAAACGCTGTTTCCTCTGTTTTATTGTGAAACGTCCTGTGCCTTTTGACTGCCTTTCTTGTGATGGTGCCCGCCATGGTGGTTGCGTTTCTTCTTTTCTGGGGCTGATTGAGCGTTTGGGGTAGACCGTGACTGTTTCTTGTTTCGGGGCTTTCCGCTGCGGCCACGGCCTCCACGACCGCGTGAGGGCTTGTGATGGGGACGGGGTGCTGAAGGCTTGTATTCAGGCCCCTCGCCCAGACCGTCGGGTAGGGGATTCTTCAGGATTTCCCGTTCAAGGAAACGTTCGATGTCAGAGAAGTAGCGTATGTCCTGTTCGGAGACGAGCGTGATGGCTATACCGTCACGCTGGGCCCGGGCCGTACGGCCTATGCGGTGCACATAGTCTTCTGCATCACGAGGCACGTCGTAGTTGATGACCATGAGAATATCGTCAATATCAATGCCACGGGCTACGATGTCGGTAGCCACGAGTACGGAGACCTGGCCGGCCTTGAAGCGATACATCACATCGTCACGCTCTGCTTGTGACAGGTCACTATGCATGGCGGCACAATTAATATTCATGCGCTTCAATTCACGGGTAATATCCTTTACTTTATCTTTCTTGCCAGAGAAAATGATAACACGTTCCAGTTCTCCTGCCTTAAATAGGGAACGGATGATTCCAATTTTTTGTGGCTCATAACACACATAGGCCGACTGTTGTATCTTCTCAGCAGGTTTCGACACGGCAATCTTGACCTCCACGGGGTCGGTGAGCAGTGTGCGTGCCAACTGCTGAATCTTGCTTGGCATGGTGGCCGAGAACATAATAGTCTGATGCTCTTTGGGCAGTAGTTTGGCAATGCTGAGAATATCGTCAGAGAAACCCATGTCGAGCATACGGTCTGCCTCGTCAAGCACAAAGAAACTCAGTCGGGAGAGGTCAAGGTGTCCCATTCGTATATGGCTGAGCAGTCGTCCGGGAGTGGCGATAATCACATCCGCACCCATCTTGAGTCCCTTCGTCTCTACGTCGAAGCGGCTGCCGTCATTGCCGCCATAGACGGCGACACTGGAGATGCCGTCCAGATAGTAGCCAAAACCCTGCATGGCCTGGTCTATCTGCTGTGCCAGCTCGCGTGTGGGAGCCATGACGATGCAGTTGACTGCGTCTTTAGGATAATCGCCGTCATCTAACATGGACAGAATGGGTAGCAGATAGGCAGCGGTCTTACCTGTTCCCGTCTGGGCAATACCAATCAGGTCGCGCTCGTCCAGAATCTCGGGGATGCACTTCTCCTGAATGGGAGTCATTTCCTCGAAATGCATATCATAGAGCGCATCTAAAATATTATCGTTTAGATATGTTTCTTCAAATGTCATTTAGTTGGGTGCTTGTTTATAACAGAAGTATGCGATGAAAGAGTACAGAATGTTAGGTATCCAGGCAGCCAGCATGGGGGGAGTGCCCGCATTGATGGCAAAGGTGGCCGAGATAGTTTGTAACAGAATGTAGGTAAACGAGAGTGCCAGTCCGATACCAAGGTAGAGTCCCATGCCGCCTTTCCGCTTGCGGGACGACAGTGAGACACCCATCAGTGTCAGGATGAACGAGGCAAACGAAGAGGCTATACGCTTGTGATATTCTACTTCGTATTGCACGACATTGGATGAACCGCGCTCCTGCTGTTTGGAGATATAGCGAAGCAGTTCGGGCGAGGTGAACGTCTCCTGCTGTCCCTTGGAGAACACCAGGTCCATGGGCTCCATCTGGATAAGCGTGTCTATCTCGTTGCCGCTCGTAATCTGCTCGCGCATACCTTTCAACTTGCGGATTTTATAGTTGCGGGCCTTCCAGTGGTAGCGTTCGTCGCTGATGGTATCATACTGAATGACAGAAGCATTCATCTGAGATACCATCTTCTTGTTCTCAAACTTGTATAGTGCAAAGCCGTAGCCGGTCTTGCGGATGTCGTCATACTGCGAAATATAGGCCACCACACCACGGTCAACCATAATCTGGATGTTCGATGCCGACGTATTCTTCTTGTTGTTCTTGTAGAGTGACTCAAAGTCATGGCGAATCACCGTACCCTTGGGAATGATATAGGCACCAAGGAAGAAGTTCAGTATGGCAATCAGTGCTGCCGAGATAAAGTATGGGCGCAACAGCCGTTTGAACGACATGCCACAGGCCAGCATGGCAATAATCTCGGAGTTTCCTGCCAGTTTCGATGTAAAGAAAATGACGGCAATGAAGACGAACAGCGGTGAGAACAGATTGGAAAAGTAGGGCACAAAGTTGGCATAATAGTCAAAGACGATGGCTCTCAGAGGTGCATGGTAAGTGGTGAACTTGGCCAGGTTCTCATTGACGTCAAATACGATGGATATGCTGATAATCAGTATGATGGAGTAGATGTAGGTACCGATAAATTTATAAATGATGTACCGGTCTATTCGCTTGATATAGCGGAAGGGATTCAGCTTCTTCACCCAGGCCAGCCGGTGCCACGGCAGTCGGCGCAACCACTTGGCCAGCGGCCTCAGCAGTATCAGCAGGCGCAGCCAGAGACGGCGCATCTTATTCCATATCTTCTTCAGTCTCTCTTTCATCTTCTGCGTCCTAAGTTGTCTATTACGGACCGCTTCCACTGTACAAAGTCACCTTGTTCTATATGCGTGCGCGCGTCAGTGACCAGGCGCAGATAGAAAGCCAGATTGTGGATGGAGGCTATCTGCATGGCCAGCAGTTCCTGCGCCTTAAACAAGTGATGCAGGTATGCCTTAGAGTGCAGACGGTCGATGTCGCAGCCGTCAGGGTCGATGGGTGAAAAGTCGTCCTGCCACTTCTGGTTGCGCATGTTCATCGTGCCTTCGTAGGTAAAGAGCATGGCATTGCGGCCGTTGCGTGTGGGCATGACGCAGTCGAACATATCCACACCGCGCTCGATGGCCTCTAAGATGTTCTGCGGGGTGCCGACACCCATCAGGTAGCGCGGACGGTCTTTGGGCAGAATCTCGTTGACCACCTCAATCATGTCGTACATCACTTCCGTCGGCTCACCCACGGCCAGTCCGCCAATGGATGCTCCGCCCCCGTCGTTCAGCTTGCCTAATGTGTCAACGACGTGCTTGGCAGCATCTTGTCGCAAGTCCTTGTAGGTACACCCCTGTACGATGGGAAACAGCGTCTGGTTGTAGCCGTACAGCGGTTCTGTCTCGTTGAAGCGCTTGACACAGCGTTCCAGCCAGCGTTGCGTCAGTCCCAGCGACTTCTTGGCATACTGATAGTCACTCTGTCCCGGCGGACACTCGTCGAGAGCCATCATGATGTCGGCACCGATGATGCGCTCCGTATCCATCACGTTCTCTGGCGTGAAGATGTGCTTCGAGCCGTCGATGTGTGAACGGAACTCGCAGCCCTCTTCGCGCAACTTGCGGATGCCCGTCAGCGAAAAAACCTGAAAACCGCCTGAGTCCGTCAGAATAGGGCGGTCCCACGTGTTGAACTGATGCAGTCCTCCCGCCTTGCGCAGGATGTCGAGCCCCGGACGCAGGTACAGGTGATAGGTGTTGCCCAGTATAATCTGCGCTTTCACCTGCTCGCGCAGTTCCGAGAAGTGCACGCCCTTGACCGAACCACATGTTCCCACGGGCATGAAGATGGGCGTCATAATCTGCCCATGGTCTGTCGTTATCAGCCCGGTACGAGCGTCAGAGGCGTTGTCGGTATGCTGTACTTCGAACTTCATTTCTTCTCGTCTTTCTCTTCAGGAATGTCAAATGTGGTCGGGTGCTCTACCAACTCGTCGGTGAGGGCAAAGTTCCAGACGTCCTTGATATTCTCTACGTAGTGGAACGTCACTCCCTTGAGGTACATCTCGGGAATCTCGTTGATGTCTTTCTCGTTCTCCTGACACATCACGATGTCCGTGATGCCGGCACGCTTGGCAGCCAGAATCTTCTCCTTGATGCCGCCTACGGGCAGCACCTTGCCGCGCAGGGTGATTTCGCCCGTCATGGCCGTGTTCTTGCGCACCTTGCGTTGGGTCAGTGCCGAGGCAATGGAGGTGGCAATGGTAATGCCTGCCGAAGGACCGTCCTTGGGCGTGGCACCTTCAGGCACGTGGATATGGATGTTCCAATGGTCGAAGATACGATAGTCAATGCCTAAGACGTCCACATGAGCCTTGACATACTCCAGTGCAATGACAGCCGACTCCTTCATGACATCGCCCAGATTACCCGTCAGTGTCAGTTTTCCGGCCTTGCCCTTCGACAGCGAGGTCTCAATAAACAGAATCTCGCCGCCTACGCTGGTCCAGGCCAGTCCCGTAACGACACCGGCATAGTCGTTGCCTTGATAGATGTCACGATAGAAGGGAGGCTTGCCCAGCAGGTCTTCAATCTCGGTGGGCGTAATCTTCTCGTAAGGCAGCACGCCGCTCTCAGCCTTCTTGAAGGCCATCTTGCGCAAGGCCTTGTTGACTTGCTTCTCCAACTGGCGTACACCGCTTTCGCGGGTGTATTGCTCAATGATTTTCTCGATGGCGGCCTTGTTGAAGTTCAGCTTCTTGTCGTTCAGACCCGTGTTCTCCTTCTCCTTCGGTATCAGGTGCCGCTTGGCAATCTCCAGTTTCTCCTCGGTGATATATCCGCTGACCTCGATAATCTCCATGCGGTCGAGTAGGGGACGGGGAATGGTCCCCAGATTGTTGGCAGTGGCAATGAACATCACCTTGGACAGGTCATAGTCCACATCCAGGTAGTTGTCGTGGAAGGCCCCGTTCTGTTCTGGGTCAAGCACCTCGAGCAATGCCGAGGCAGGGTCGCCGTTGTGGGTGTTCTGCGTCACCTTGTCAATCTCGTCAAGGATGAAGACAGGATTAGAGCTGCCTGCCTTCTGAATGTTCTTGATGATGCGGCCGGGCATGGCACCGATGTAGGTACGGCGGTGACCGCGAATCTCTGCCTCGTCGTGCAGACCGCCCAGCGAGACGCGCACGTATTTGCGCTTCAGGGCATCGGCAATCGACTTGCCCAACGAGGTCTTACCCACACCCGGAGGACCATAGAGACACAGAATCGGAGACTTCAGGTCGCCGCGCAGGGATAGCACGGCAATGTATTCCAGAATGCGCTCCTTGACTTTCTCCATGCCATAGTGGTCGCGGTCAAGAATCTTCTTGGCCCGGGCGAGGTTCAGGTCGTCCTGGGTATATTCGCCCCAAGGCAGTCCTACCAGTGTCTGCAGGTAAGTCAGCTGCACGTTGAAGTCGGGCGAGTTGGGATTCAGCTGGTCCAGCTTGTCGCACTCCTTATAGAAGAATTTCTCGATTTCCTCCGGCCACTTCTTCTGCTTGGCCTTTTCCATCAGGTCTTTCTTCTCCGGCGAACTCTCGCCAGACATCTCTGCCTGCAGGTTCTTAATCTGCTGTTGCAGGAAGTAGTTGCGCTGCTGCTCGTCAATGTCGTCGCGCGTCTTGTTGCGAATGTCCAGCTTCAGTGTCAGCAGGTTGATTTCGCGGTTGATGATGCGCATGGTGTTGAACAGGCGCTCCTTGATGGAGTCGAGTTGCAGCAGAGCCATCTTCTCCTTGACGCTGAAGGGCAGGTTAGAGCAGATGAAGTTCAGCGCCATGATGTCATTGCCCACATTCTTGATAGCAAAAGAGGCCTCGTCGGGTATCTCCTCGCTCATGCTGATATACTCTGACGTCTGGTTGCGCAGGTCGTCCATCGCCGTGCGGAACTCCATGTCATGCTTGTCGGGCTCGTTCTCGGGCGCACTGACGGCATGGCCCATCAGATAGGGCTTGTACTTGGTCAGCTCCAGCAGCCGCATACGTCCCAGTCCCTGCACGATGGCCGTAATGTTGCCGTTGGGCAGTGTCAGTGTCTTCAGCACCTTGGCATAGACGCCAAGGTCGTAGAGGTCGGCACGTATGGGTACGTCCACCTCTGGGTCTCTTTGACAGATGACTCCGACGATGCTTCCACTCTTTTCGGCTTTACGAATGAGCGTCATGCTCGACTCACGTCCAATCAGGATGGGTGACACCACACCGGGAAAAAGCACCAGATTGCGTACTGCCAAAATAGGCAGCACGTCCGGCATTTCCATATTCGTCAGGTCGCTGTAATCGCCTTCTACATCGGCAATCATCGAGAACGCCCTGTTCTTGTTGTCCATATACATTGTTACTTTCTCTTCCATAATGAGGTGCAAAGGTACGAATAAGTGCTTGAAAAACCAAATTAATTTTGATTTTTCACGTAAAAAGTACTTCAAGAGAAGTTAAAAGAATCACTTTCCAGTGATGCCATGTGTCATGGCAGCGGCGTCAGCGGATAGATGATGTTCACTATCAGGATGTTGGCAGCCAGGATAATCAGGTTCATCAACAAGCCTATTCGCATGAAGTCGCTGAAGCGGTAGCCGCCAGGGCCATATACCAGCATGTGGGTTGGTGAGCCGATGGGTGTGGCAAAGCTGCTGCTGACGCTGATCATCAGTGCGACGAGGAATGGGAAGGGGTCGTAGCCCATCTTCTCGGCAGCCTCATACATGATGGGGAAAAACATGGCTCCTGCTGCGGTGTTGGATATGAATTCGGTGATGAAGGTGCCTACCAGACAGACGGCAGTCATCACTACGAGAGGGTTGGTGCCGCAGACGTCGAGTATGCCATTAGCCAACAACGCTGCGATGCCCGTCTTCTGTATGGCGAGTCCCAATACGGCACTGCCGGCAAAGACCATCAATATGTCCCAGTTTATTGCCTTCATGGCCTGCTCCGTATTACAGCAGCGGCATATCAGCATGGCGCCCGCTGCCAGGAAGGCGCACTGCAGCAATGGCATAACGCCTAATGCCGACAATGCTACCATGGCTATCATGATGATGGAGGATATGATGGTGCCGGTGCCGACGTTGGGTACGTCGTCTGACTCGAAGAAGTGGATGTCGCTTCTTGGTGACGTGGTGTCAATATTGACATTCTTGGGACACAGCAAGAGCAGTGTGTCACCTGCCTGAAGCACAACTTGTCTTGGTGATTTGTTGATACGCTCACCGTATCGTGATACTGCCACAAGAGTCAGGTTGCTGTCTTTCTCGAATGTGCAGCCTTCAATGGTCTTGCCTATTAAGCTGCTGCCGAAGTTGACGTATGCCGTTCGAAGGTTGCGGTTTGTGTCAAACTCGTCGTAGGAGAACAAATGGTGGTCGGCACTGACCAATTGGTGGTTGTAAGCTAATTCTACCAAGGCGTCTATCTGACCTGCATATACCAGGTGGTCGCCACCCATAAGTGGTTCGTCCTCACTCAGCGGTAAGGGTATATTGTCGTAATGGTACAACTCTATCAGACTGCCGCCATTGACGTGAAACAGTCCTGCTTCCTTCAGCGTCTTGCTGATGTAGGGGTTGTCTGAGGGCACTTGAAACTCCACGGTGTATTCGCCAGTCTCTTCGAAAGCACTCTCTGGTGTCTTGCGGTCGGGCAGCAGCCGGCGCATGGCGATGACTGACAGCACTCCTACGACCAGACAGAACAGTCCGGGAACTGTAGTGGTTAAGATGTTCATTGCCACGCCTGTCTTCTCCTCGTACAGTCCGCTGATGATTAGGTTTGGAGGTGTTCCGATAAGCGTGCATACACCACCCATGCCTGAAGCATAGCTCAGGGGGATGA
The DNA here is from genome assembly GCA_002363695.1 of Prevotella sp. UBA3208. The sequence goes on along the minus strand of DEWO01000087.1, from coordinate 271 downwards.
GCAGTTTAGACGGTGAGATGCCGAGTTTCTTTGACCACATCTTGACGATGCCTACAAACATGGCCACAACCGTGGTGTTGCTCAGAAACGAACTAAGGGCTGCTACGGGGAACATGAGTCGCGTCACGGCCTTGCCGTAGCTGGTGGGTTGCCCCAACAGGTATTTGACTACCACGTACAGCACACCAGTATGTGTCAGTCCTGCCACAATGACAAATAATACACCGACTACAATGACCGAGGTGCTGCTGAAGCCCGAGAACGCCTCTTT
>DEWO01000155.1:1610-20897 GCA_002363695.1 Prevotella sp. UBA3208 | reverse complement strand
TTCTTGAAAGCCTCGCCGACAACCTGAAATCTTAATGTTTCCATCATGTTGTTGTTCTTGTGTTAATAAATATGTTCATTTCACTTTAGTTTATCCAACCCATTTCTCTATCCGTTTCAGGGCTTCTTCGGTGCGCTCGTGACTGCCAAAGGCGGTAAAGCGCACATAACCCTCGCCCGAGGGTCCGAAACCGACACCAGGGGTGCAGACCACATTGGCTCCGTAGAGCAGCTCCTCGAAGAACTGCCACGAGGTAGAGCCGTCGGGCACGCGCATCCAGATGTAGGGGGCATGCTCGCCACCGTAGCACTCGAAACCGAGGTTCCGCAATACGCTGAGCATCCGGGCGGCATTCTGCATGTAGTAGTCAATAGTCTGCTTCACCTGCTGCTTCCCTTCGGGGCTGTAGATGGCCTCGGCAGCCCGCTGACTGATGTAACTCGTTCCGTTGAATTTGGTACACTGGCGACGGAGCCACAACTGGTTGAGGGGGATGCGCTCTCCCTCGAAGGTAGCCACGCTGACATCCTTCGGCACGATGGTGTATCCACAGCGGACACCCGTGAAGCCTGCCGTCTTGGAGAACGAGCGGAACTCGATGGCACACTTGCGGGCACCTCGTATCTCGTAGATGCTATGCGGGATGTCGGGGTCCTGGATGTAGGCTTGGTAAGCGGCATCAAACAGGATCAGCGCATCGTTCTTCAGTGCATAGTTCACCCACCGGCGCAGCTCCTGCCTACTGATGACCGTACCGGTCGGGTTGTTGGGAAAGCAGAGGTAGATGACGTCCACCGGGCGGCCCTTGGGCAGTTCGGGCACAAAGCCGTTCTCTGCCGTAGTAGGCATATAGCGCACGTTCGACCACCGGCCGTCGCGGTAGGTTCCGCAGCGCCCTATCATCACGTTCGAGTCGATATAGACAGGGTAGATGGGGTCGGTGACACCTATGAAGTTGTCCCAGTGCAACAGTTCCTGGAAGTTGCCCGTGTCACTCTTCGCACCGTCGTTGATGAATACCTCGTCCATTGACAGCCGGACGCCGCGCGGGGCAAAGTCGTTCTTGAGGATGGCCTCGCGCAGGAAGTCGTAACCCAGCTCGGGTCCGTAGCCACGGAAGCCCTCGGCTGTAGCCATCTCGTCTACGGCCTTGTGCATGGCCTCGGTGACGGCCGGACACAGCGGCTGCGTCACGTCGCCAATGCCCAGCGAGATGACGTCGGCCTTTGGGTGCATCACCCGGAAGGCATTGACCTTCTTGGCAATGTCGGCAAACAGATAGTTATTCTGCAGATTCAGAAAGTGGATATTTACTAATGCCATTTATTTAAAAGTTAAAGATGTTCTATTTCTCCGTCGAAAACAAACTCGGCAGGCCCCGTCATGTAGACATGATTGTCACTGCCCCACTCGATGTGAAGCGTCCCGCCGTCCATCACAATGCTGCTCGTACGACCCGCCCTGTCCGTCAGACAAGCGGCAACAGCCGTAGCACAGGCCCCTGTGCCGCAAGCCTGGGTGATGCCGCTGCCACGCTCCCAGACGCGCGTCCTGATGCGTCCGTCAGGCATCACCTGTGCAAACTCGATATTGCAGCGCTGAGGGAAGGCAGGGTGATTCTCAAGGATGCGTCCCGTCTCGCCCACCTGGTCAATATCATCGGTGAAGATGACATAGTGCGGATTGCCCATCGAGACGAAAACACCCTTATCCATACCGCGGCGTCCCACAAACTGTGTTTCGTCTTCCAATACAGGCTCACCCATGTCGACGGTGACGGACTCAACCTTGCTGTCTGCCACGTGCAACTGGAGTATCTTGATACCCGACAGCGTCAGCAGCCTGATTTCCGTCTTGCCTGTCAGGGCTTTCTCATAGAGGTACTTGCCGATACATCGCGAGGCATTGCCACACATCATGGCTTCGCTCCCGTCGGCATTGAAGATGCGCATGGAGTAGTCCGCCTCGGGTACAGGACTGTGATCTATGAGCACCAGCCCGTCCGAACCGATGCCCTTGTGACGGTCACTCCATTGGATGGCACAAGCCTGTGGGTCGGCAATGGGGTGCTGCATGGCATCGACATAGATGTAGTCGTTGCCGCAAACGTGCATTTTGGTAAAGGGTATCCGCTTCATTTCGTCAGGTATTCGTTTACTTTTTGGGCAGTTTCCAAACCACTGGCCATGGCGCGTACGACAAGCGATGCACCGCTGTGAGCATCGCCACAGACGAAGACATGGTCAGGATACTGGGGATGTTCAGGCTTCAGGAATCCCATAGCCAGCAGACAGAGCTCCGCCTTGATGATTTCGGGCTTGCCTTTCTCCACCATCAGCGGACGACCGCCATCGGGATTGGGTTTCCAGTCTATTTCCTGCACCTTCACGCCAGTCAGTTGACCGTTCTCGCCCAGAAACTCAAGGGTATTGATGTTCCAGCGGCGGGTACAGCCCTCCTCGTGGCTTGAGGTGGTCTTAAGTGTACGAGGCCAGTTAGGCCAAGGGTTCTGGGGGTCCTCAGAACCTTCCACGGGCTTGGGCATGATCTCAATCTGCGTCACGCTCTTGCATCCCTGCCGATGGGCTGTGCCGATGCAGTCGCTACCCGTATCGCCACCACCGATGACGAGGACATCCTTGTTCTTGGCGGTGATGCGCTCATCTCTACTGAACTCCATGCCTGCCAGCACTCGGTTCTGCTGGCTCAGCAGTTCCAGTGCGAAGTGGACACCCTTCAGTTCACGCCCCGGGGCCTTCAAGTCACGGGCTGTAGGTGTGCCCGTGGCAATGACGATGGCATCGTACCCGGAGACATCTGCTATTCCGGAGACATCATAATTGTACTTGAACGCTATGCCTTCAGCTTCGAGCAGACGCAACCGGCGGTCTATGATGGCCTTGTTCAGCTTGAAGTTTGGGATGCCATAGCGCAACAAGCCACCTGCCGACTCGTTCTTCTCGAAGACGGTCACCTCATAGCCCATCAGGTTCAGGGCGTTGGCGGCAGCCAGGCCTGCAGGACCGGCACCGACGACAGCCACTTTCCTGCCATTTCTCACGATGTCTGTGTGCGGCTGAATATATCCTTCGCGGAAGGCGGCCTCGATGATGGCACACTCGTCCTCGCGGTTTGTCGTCGGTTCGTGGTTGAAGCGGTTCAGCACGCAGGCTTTCTCGCACAGGGCCGGACAGATGCGACCCGTGAACTCGGGGAAGGGATTGGTACTTGTCAGCAGCCTGTAGGCCAGTTCCCAGTCTCCTTGATAGAGGGCATCGTTCCATTCGGGAGCCTTGTTGCCCAACGGACAGGCCCAGTGGCAGAAGGGTACGCCGCAGTCCATGCAGCGGCTTGCCTGCAACTTACGTTCGCGCGTGTTAAGCGTCTGCTCCACCTCACCGAAATCGTGGATTCTATCGTGAATAGGACGGTATCCTGCCTCCTGGCGGTGTATCTCTAAAAATGCTTTCGGATTTCCCATTTTTCCAATTAATAATTAATAATTAAAAATTAATAATCGCGCTGGATGTCGGCTATTTTTTCGTGAAGTCTCGCCATCTTTTCTTCTTCCAGCACACGTTTGTACTCTATCGGCACCACTTGGATGAAGTCCTCTATGTAGCGGTGCCACTCGTCCAGCATCCTGCCTGCCAGGGCGGAACCCGTATGCAGGTAGTGCTGGCGAATCAGTTCCAGCAGTTCCTTGCGCGACACACTGTCCTCCACCAGATTAATCTCCACCATGTCCATATTGCAGAAGTAGTCGAACGTGTGCTTGGGGTCATAGACGTAGGCTACACCTCCCGACATACCTGCGGCAAAGTTCCTGCCTGTCTCGCCGAGCACCACCACACGACCGCCTGTCATATACTCACAGCAGTGGTCGCCGGCGCCCTCGATGACGGCAATGGCTCCAGAGTTGCGCACACCGAAGCGCTCGCCTACCTTGCCATTAATGTACAGCTCGCCCGAGGTGGCACCGTAGAGACCGGTGTTGCCGGCAATGATATTGTCTTCCGCATGGAAGTCCTCATGGCTGCGGCTGGGGGGCAGTATCGAGATGCGTCCGCCGCTCAGACCCTTGCCGAAGTAGTCGTTGCACTCGCCCTCCAGCCTGATGTTGAGACCGTTCACGGCGAAGGCACCAAACGACTGACCTGCAGAACCCTTGAACTTGATGTTGATGGTATGGTCCGGCAGACCTGCCTCACCATACTTCTTGGCTATCTCACCACTCAGCATTGTCGTCACGGCACGGTCGGTATTCTTGATGGCATAGTCCAGCGTCACCTCCTCCTGTTCGTCGATGGCTTGACGGGCAGCACGGATAATCTCCTCGTCCTTCACACCGGTCACCTTCGTATAGGCACCACGGTCCCAATAGAGGGGCTTGTCCGTCTCGGGCTTATGCAGCAGGCGGGCATAGTCGATGGTCTTCCACTTCTCGGCGGCAGCCAATTTTTCACTTTTCACTTTTAACTTTTCACTTATTTCGATGAGTTCCGTATGACCGATGATTTCCTTCAGACTGTGCACACCTATCTCACTCAGATACTCGCGCACCTGCTTTGCCAGGAAAGTAAAGTAGTTGACCACATACTCGGCACGCCCCTCAAAGTGCTTGCGCAACTCCGGGTTCTGCGTCGCCACACCCATCGGACAGGTATTGGTATTACACTTGCGCATCATCACACAGCCCAGCACAATCAGCGGCAGCGTACCGAACGAGAACTCGTCAGCACCCAGCATCGCCATGATGATGACGTCCTTGGCTGTCTTCAACTGACCGTCGGTCTGCAGGCGCACCTGATTGCGCAGGCCGTTCATCACCAGTGTCTGTTGCGTCTCTGCCAGACCTATCTCGGGTGAGATGCCGGCAAAGCGCATCGAACTGGCAGGACTGGCGCCCGTACCGCCTTCGGCACCACTGACGACTATGAGGTCGGCCTTGGCTTTGGCAACACCTGCGGCAATGGTTCCCACTCCGCTCTCTGCCACCAGTTTCACGCTGACGGCTGCCGTCGGGTTGATATTCTTCAGATCGAAGATGAGCTGTGCCAGGTCCTCAATGCTATAGATATCGTGGTGGGGTGGCGGCGAAATGAGCGAGATGCCGGGAATGGCATTGCGCGTCTTGGCAATGATGTCGTTTACCTTGAAACCGGGCAACTGTCCACCCTCGCCAGGCTTGGCTCCCTGTGCCACCTTGATTTGTATCTCCTCGGCATTCACCAGATATTCTGCTGTCACACCGAAACGTCCCGAGGCTATCTGCTTGGTCTTCGAACTCAGACTCACACCATCCACCTCCGTATGATAGCGGACATTGTCCTCGCCGCCCTCGCCGGTGTTCGAGCGGGCTCCAAGCTTATTCATGGCAAGTGCCAGAGCCTCATGGGCCTCAATGCTGAGAGCACCAAACGACATGGCTCCTGTCACAAAGTGCTTCACGATGCTCTCCACCGGCTCTACCTCGTCTATCGGTGTAGGGGTGGCAGCCTTCTTGAAGCCGAAGAAGTCACGGATGAAAATCGGACTCTCCTTCTCGTCGACTATCTTCGCCCAGTCCTTGAACTTCTCGTACGAGCCTTGGCGTGTAGCCAACTGCAGCTTCGCTATGGTCTCCGGATTCCAGGCATGCTTGATGCCGTCTTTTCTCCACGAGAACTGACCGTTGTTCTTCAGCGTCCCGCTTGTCTCCTTGCCAGAGCGACCCATCTCATGCAGCCTGATGGCATCCCTCGCTATCTCCTTCAGTCCAATGCCTCCTATGGTACTCACCTCCGTACCGAAGTACCTGTGCAGCAAGTCCTCGCTCAGTCCGATGCTCTCGAAAATCTTGGCACCGCGATAGCTGCGGATGGTCGAGATACCCATCTTCGACATAATCTTCTTCAGACCCTTGTCTACGGCCTTGATATAGTGGGCTTCCGCCGTGGCATAGTCCTCCTGTATCTTCCCCCGCTTCACCAGGTCGTCCAGAATGGCAAAGGTCATATACGGACACAATGCCGAGGCACCATAGCCCAGCAGCAATGCCGCATGCATGGTCTCGCGTATCTCACCGCTTTCCACGATGAGGGCGGTCTGCACACGCTTGCCGACGCTAATCAGATAGTGATGGACGGCACTTACAGCCAACAGCGAGGGGATGGCGGCATGCTTCTCGTCAATATCCCGGTCGCTGAGGATGATGTAGTTCACTCCCTCGTCCACACTGTGCTCTGCCTCATGACAGAGATCGTCCAGCGCCTGGCGCAGTCCTTCTTCTCCTTTCTCGATATTGAAGAGTATAGGGAGTTTCTGTGTCTTGAATCCTTTGTAGCGGATGTTGCAAAGTATATCGAGCTGGGTGTTGGTCAATACCGGTTGCGGCAGTCGCACCATCTTGCAGTTCGAGGCATCGGGCGTCAGGATGTTCGTACCCACGGCTCCGATGTACTCCGTCAGCGACATCACCAGTTCCTCGCGGATGGGGTCGATGGCAGGGTTCGTCACCTGGGCAAACTGCTGACGGAAGTAGTTGAACAGCACCTGCGGACGGTCACTGATGACGGCCAGCGGCGTGTCGTTGCCCATGGCGGCAACAGGCTCCTGTCCCGTCGTAGCCATCGGGACGACAGTGCGGTCGATGTCTTCCTGTCCATAGCCGAACTGCACCAGTTTGCGTTCCAAGTCCGCCACGCTGTTCGACACGTGCCGCCCGCTCTTCAGTTTCTCCAACTGTACGCGGTTCTCACTGAGCCACTCGCGGTATGGATGCGCCTTGGCCAACTGCTCCTTAATCTCACCGTCGTAGTATATCTTGCCCTCCTGCGTGTCAACGAGCAGAATCTTGCCCGGCTGCAAGCGGCCTTTAGACACCACGTCGCCCGGCTCGAAGTCCATAACGCCCACTTCTGACGCCACCACCATCACGCCCTGCTTCGTAATCGTATAGCGCGAGGGGCGCAGACCGTTGCGGTCGAGCATACCGCCCGCATAGCGTCCGTCCGAGAACAGCAGGGCGGCAGGGCCGTCCCACGGCTCCATCAGTATGGAATGGTATTCGTAGAACGCCTTCAGGTCTTCCGATATCGGGTTCTTGTCGTTAAACGACTCCGGCACGAGTATCGCCATGGCCTGCGGCAGCGAGAGTCCGCTCATGGTCAGGAACTCGAAGACGTTGTCCAGCGAAGCCGAGTCACTCATGCCCTCCTGCACGATGGGGGAAATGTCCTTGATGTCGCCCAATGCCTCACTCGAAAGCACACTCTCCCTCGCCTTCATCCATCCACGGTTGCCGCGAATGGTATTGATCTCGCCGTTGTGAGCCAACAGGCGGAAGGGCTGGGCCAGCGACCATGTCGGGAAGGTATTGGTTGAGAAACGCGAGTGCACCAGCGCCAGTCCGCTGGTCAGATAGGGGTTCGACAGGTCAGGGAAATACCGGCGCAGCTGTCCGCTGGTCAGCATTCCCTTATATATCATGTTTGTGTTGGATAGCGAACAGACGTAGAAGTCGGGATGCGCAATGCGGTGCTCAATCCTTTTCCTTATTATATATAGCTTCCGCCTGAAGGCCGTGTCGTCATCTTGCAGGCAGCCAAACTCCCCTCCCCTTGTGAGGGGCTGGGGATGGGCTACGAACATCTGCCTGATGGCCGGCTCCACCCGCCGGGCAGCCTCGCCCAGCACGTCGGGGCTGGTAGGAACCGTGCGCAGGTGCATCAGCTGCAAGCCCTCGCGCTCTATTTCCTCTATCATCACCGACAGGATGTCCTGCTGCTCCTTCTCGTCTTTGGGCAGGAACACCAGCCCCGTGCCGTACTTTCCCTTCTCGGGGACGGGGATGCCCTGCAGCAGAATGAACTCGTGGGGTATCTGAATCATGATACCCGCACCGTCGCCCGTCTTGTCGCGGGTCTCGGCACCCCGGTGCTCCATGTTCTCCAGCACGCGCAGTGCCTGGTCTACCAGCTCGTGGCTCTTGCCTCCGTGTATGTTCACCACCATGCCTACGCCGCAGGCATCGTGCTCATACTGTGGCTGATACAGTCCGTTTAGTTTTCTTTTTGTCATACTAATCCTTACTTCATCTTTCTTTTGTCTCGATTTCGGGTGCAAAGATAATACAAATAGTTAGTAAAACAAGCGAAATAGTGGCATTATTTTGTTTGATAATCGTACACAACTATCATTTTGTTATGAGAACGACTCGTTTTATGACAAAACGAAACCAAAACCGCCTCTCACAGCAGCCAATGCTTTACACTTTGTCATTTCGGTCATTTTTATGGATGCAAAGTTGGAAGTTTATGCGGATTATTTCCAAGAATGGTCGTACCTTTGCCGTCGGAATCTTGCAAGATGACACAAAAACTTAGTATTCATTTAAAAAAGGTAAAAAGCATGAAAAGGATTGAAGCAATTATCCGCAAGACCAAGTTTGAGGAGGTCAAGGAGGCTCTGCTGTCGTCGGACATCGACTGGTTCGAGTACCACAACGTGCACGGCATCGGCCAGAGCCGACAGGAGCGCATCTACCGCGGCGTGCAGTACTCGACGGACGTCATCGAGCGCGTGGCACTGACCATCGTCTGCCGCGACCCGCTGGTGGAGCCGACGGTGAAGGTCATCCTCCGCGTGGCCCACACGGGCGAGATTGGCGACGGGCGCATCTTCGTGAGCGACATGATCGACACGTGGTCCATCCGCACAGGCGAGAACGGTGACACCGTACTGAGAGACAAGAAATAGACATCAGAGAGACCCTGAAAATCTTACCTAGGTAACTTACCCACACTTACCCGGGTATCTTCCAGCACTTACCTAGGTAACTTACCCACACTTACCCGGGTAAAATTGAAGGGTTAAAAATCAACATTAAAAATTAAGATTATGAACGAAATAGGATTATCACTCGATACTGTATGGATGCTGTTGGCAGCCATGCTGGTTTTCTGGATGCAGCCCGGTTTTGCGCTGTGTGAAGCGGGTTTCACGCGAGGCAAGAACACGGCCAACATCCTGATGAAGAACTTCGTCGACTTCATGTTCGGCTCGCTGCTGTTCTTCTTCCTCGGCTTCGGATTCATGTTCGGCTCCGAGGGCGCAGGATTCATCGGCGCACCCAACTGGGGCGACCTCTCATTTTATAAAGGTGAATTGCCCGTCGAGGGCTTCTTGATTTTCGAGACCGTCTTCTGTGCCACATCGGCTACCATCGTCAGCGGTGCCATGGCCGAGCGCACCAAGTTCTCGATGTACCTAGTCTATTCGGCCGTCATCTCGCTGTTCATCTACCCCATCGAGGGTCACTGGACGTGGGGCGGCGGCTGGCTCTGCAACGACGCTGCCGACGGATTCATGATGTCAACCTTCGGCGACGTGTTCCACGACTTTGCAGGCTCTGCCATCGTGCATAGCGTGGGCGGTGTGCTGGCTCTGATCGGTGCCATGGCACTGGGTCCCCGCATCGGCAAATACAGCAGCAAGGGCAAGAGCCGCGCCATCCCCGGTCACAACCTGACGCTGGCCTCACTGGGTGTGTTCATCCTCTGGCTCGGATGGTTCGGCTTCAACCCCGGCTCGCAGCTGGCTGCCTCGGGCGAGGTGAACCGCATCGCCATCAGCCATGTCTTCCTGACCACCAACCTCGCTGCCGTGGCAGGCGGAACAGCCACCATGTTCATCACCTGGATGAAGTACGGCAAGCCGTCGCTCTCACTGACGCTCAACGGTGTGCTGGCAGGACTGGTGGGCATCACCGCAGGCTGCGACCTCGTGTCGCCACTCGGGGCAGTCGTCATCGGACTCCTCTGCGGCATTGTCCTGGTTTTCGCCATCGAGTTTATTGATCACGTGCTCCACATCGACGACCCTGTGGGTGCTTCCAGCGTACATGGTGTCTGCGGCATACTGGGCACACTGTTGACGGGACTCCTGTCCACCTCCAACGGTGCCTTGTACGGTCACGGATGGGGATTCTTCGGTGCCGAGTGCTTCGGCATCCTGGTCATCGACCTCTGGGCAGCCGCCTGCGGCTTCGCCCTGTTCTACGCCATCAAGCGCCTGCACGGCCTGCGCGTCGACAGCCGCATCGAAGAAGAAGGACTCGACATCTACGAACATGGTGAGAGTTGCTACAACTAAAGTTCAAGGTTCAAAGTTCAAGGTTCAAAGTCTGAGAACCTTGTCATCAACCCTCAGGTCGCTCTGGACCTCGAACCGCGGCAAAGCCGCATTAAACTAAAAAATATAAAGGTATGAAAAAGATTGTTTTATTCGCAATGGGACTGGTGCTTAGCGGCACCGCCCTTGCACAGGACGATAAGAAAAGTGAGTTTGAAACAACCATCAAGGGCGACTTCGTCAACGAGTATATCTGGCGTGGTCTGAAGCTGGGCGATGTAGCCGTACAGCCCACCTTCGGCGTAGGCTACAAAGGCCTGTCGCTCACAGCCTGGGGCAATTACGGACTGTCCAACAAAGACGATGTGAAGGAGTTCGACCTGACACTCGCCTACTCCATCGGCGGATTCAACTTCGGCGTGACAGACTACTGGTTCAGCGAGGGCCTCGATCCCGACAGTCGCTACTTCAAGTACGACGCCCATGGCACCAACCACCTCTTCGAAGCCAACATAGGCTACGACTTCGGTCCCCTGGCCTTGCAGTGGTACACCAATTTCGCCGGCAACGACGGCCTGAACAAGAACGGCAAGCGGGCCTACAGCAGTTATTTTGAGGTAAATGTCCCATTCAAGTTTTCTACCATAGACTGGACTGCTACGGCCGGCGCCGTTCCTTATGCCTCCACCCTGTATGGCACCACGGGCTTCGCCGTCACCAACCTGTCGCTGCGCGCGACCAAGGATATCCGGGTGACAGACTCGTTCGCCATCCCCCTCTTCGCACAGCTGACAGGCAACCCCTGTTCACAGAAAGCTTACCTGGTTCTCGGTTTTACGCTGCAACCTTAATCTTCACCAGGTCTTCCCCCTCTTCCGCCGCAGATGGCAGGAGAGGGGGATTTTTTAATCAAACTCTAGTTTTTCTCCGAAAAAAGTCATAACTTTGTCCCGTCGAACTCCGACCCAGGCCCACCCTACCTTCGACTCACCCAAGGTTCTGCGCCTACTCTTGTGCGATTGAAGTGCGTTTGATGTGCGTCTGTTGTCCGTTCGTTAATCGGACAACAATCGGACAACAATGGGAGAAAGAGCGAAGGAAAGGCTTGGGTAGAATGGGGCAAAAGCGGAGTTGAATTGGAGAACAATTGGAGAACAATTGGAGAACAATTAGTGTATAACTAAAGAAGAATATGCGATGAAAAGAAAAGGAACAGGCAAGAGAATAATGGCGATAGGCAGTCTGCGAACAGACGGCATTACGACCTACATGAAGCAAGGCCGGTTGATCATCCGGTCGGCCAACTCGATGGAGAAGCGCAGCAATACGCTGCCCCAGTTTATCCAACGTCAGAAGATGCGCCATTCCGTGGCGTTGTGGAGGATGCTGAAGTATTGCAAGCCGATGTTTACCAAAGGGTCAACGGCTTACAACAACTTTCTGTCGCTGGCCAACCAGCTGCCCGTGGTGTATGTTGAAAAGGTCCTTATGGAACGGACGTCATTCCTGATGCCAGGCATACCCGTGAGCGACGGCACACTGCCGGAAGTCAAACAGCTGCTGGGCGAGGTAGACGGAGTGCCGGCCCTGATAACCGACCTCAAGGCACACGACTGGGAGCCTTGGACGAAACTGTGGCTCTACACGGCCGTCCAGACGGGTAGTGACAGAGACGCTTTGGTGCGGTTCAGCAAACGCGAGGTGCCCTGGGAAGAGGTGACGCTAGTGGACGGCCACTATGTGCTGGAGGGCGAGGAGTTTGCTGACGACATGAAAGGCTGGGCACTGGTGCTGGTGAAGGGTGAGCGCTGTTCGCCACAGACCATCGTCACCCGTTGTACGCTGTACAAGCAGTACACCACGGCCGAAGCCTTGGAGACCGCAGCCGACAGCTATGGCGGCCTGACCGACGAAGGTACACTATGAACCAGATTCGTCTACGCTCCTACCCTCCCGTGAAACAGGTGCCAGTCCCTCATGTCTTGTGTGCCGTCGCTTGTAAGGATGCAGCGGCCAGCAATGCTATGAGCATCTTCTTCATCCGCAATCTCCAATTTGTGGCAAAGATACGAAAAACCGTTCAATTAAGTGTTTTTATTCGCCAACTTTAACTTTTTGGGCAAATAAAACATAAAAGGATAAGTCTATTTGATTAAAAGATAGTAATTTTGCACACGAAATAACTACATAGTATAAATGAAGGCATTTATTAGGAACTTTCAGTTCATAGTATTATTACTATTGGTGTGTTTGCCATCCAAGGCAGACGATACCAACAAAGTCACAGTCGGCCTGACCATTGACAGCACGGCTGTTGTGGCTGAGAGCCAGTCTTTCGGACGGCGCATAGAAGGTGTGGTCATCCATTCGGAACTTGACTATATGCTCCTGAAATTCCGCGAGACGACCAAAAGCGGGAAATGGCTGCAATTCAAAGGCGAGATAGGTGCGTATAGCATAAAGGATTCCAAGCTGTTGTGGACTTATCCGTTTGATTACAGGAATTCATCTGCCTATTGTACAAAGGCTGGAGTAGGTGTAGCTAAGGGGAATAAGTTCACGATGCTTGATGCGAATACGGGTAGTGTCAGGTGGCAAGGCAAGTTTACACCAGTTCAGTTTGATGATTCTACCAATATCGTCCTGGGTTATTCCGGACCAAGATCAAGCAAGTTGAGTGGCTATAACATGACAACGGGGCAGTTGTTATGGACTGCCAGCATGCCACATGACAAGAACTGGGGCTGGAACCATGTCATCCGCGAGGACTCTGTTCACTGGCTTGTTGTTGCCGACGACTTGAATCGCCTGAATATCCAAACAGGCGAAGTCTGTGCGTTTGATGCCAAGACGGGTGTAAGCGATGTTAAGGGGGCTCTCCTGCAGGGATTGGTCATGGCGGGTGCGGCTGTGGCTGGTGCAATGGCAACGGGCTATGCTGCTTATCCGGTGGGAGTCGTAGGCCCGAATGTCATCAATCAGTTGCATTCCAATGTCGTTCAGGATGACTCGCTCTATTTCTTTGCCGACCGTGAACAGGTGGCCTGCCTTGATAAAACGATGAAAACGGTCTGGAGTTATGAGTTCCCGTCAAAGACTTCGGCTTTTTCCCGACTCGTCTGCAATGACAGCACGCTCTATATGTTCAATCTGGGATTCGGCCTGAAGAACGGACAGCAACGCACGAAGATGGGGCGCCCGTTCATTGCAGCCTTTGACAAGCGCACTGGAGCCTGTCAGTTTATGAACATGCTGAGCTTGAAGAAGGATATGGTGGAGGATGCGGTGCTGAATCCTGAAGGCGCTTTCATGCTATTTGATGACGGACTTGCCTACAAGCATGAACTTGACGATTCCACAGTGACGGTCTCACCTTGGGATGTGAAGGAACATAGTCAGTTAAGGGCAATTATCACTCAGCCTGTGTATGCCTATTATAATCTCAAGAGCATGTTTGACGTCATTGCCACGGACGGCGTACACTTTCCTGTGATTACAGAAAACGGCGACATATTCATGGTTGACAGGGAACTCAGGATATCCGAGACATTCCCTGCCTATTCACTTTACTGGCCTCTTTGTATGGTTGGCGATTGGATGTGTGTCTATTCTCCCACCAGTCGCAGGCAGGATGTTTGGCTGGTATCTCTTCAAGGTATTCCAGAGATACAACTGACCATTCCCATTCGAGGTGTTGGAATAGCAGGTGGCAAACTGTTCTTGAACAATGATGAACGGCTATATTATCTGCCTTTGGATTAGTTTAGACTAAAAGCATGTTGGAATGAAACAGGAAGAAAGCTGGCAAAAGCACTATGATGAAATCATGTTGTTCATGGAGCAGAATCATCGATGTCCTTCAAGACATAGACTGGAAGATCATAGGATGCTTAACGAGTCAGAAAAATGCTTTCTGACTCCTTAATTTTTTTAGTCGTTATCAGACATTGCGGGTGCCGCAGTGGGGACAGATGCCCTTCGTGCGGAGCGGAGCGGCACACTGGCCGCAGGTGTAGCGAAGGTTGTATTTCATGCCTTGCACTGCTTGATAAGGTCTTCCACACTATCGGCTTCATAGACACGGCCATTCTTGATGTCGTCAATGGCCCGGTCCATGCCCGTCTTCGTCTGTCGCTTCAATGATACGGAGCTTACGCCTCGCAGCATACTGATGGCCTGACGTATCTGGTCAAGCATAGAAACATCTTCTACGGAAACTGTCAGTTGGGGCATATCTTTATAATGTTATACTTTATTCTTAAGTTTAAACGAAATCTGTGTGCAAATATAGTGAATTTTATCGACTTCATAGCAAGATTTGGCAGAAATATGTTACAAAACGTTGCAAATTGGCATTTTTTCTGCTGAAAACACCGGGGACGGTTTCGTTGTTTGCGCTGGTGCAAAGGAAGTGACAGTTTGTAACGACACAATAGGTATTTGGGACAAAAAGAACAGATAATCGGCCACAAGTGGCCCCGAAACTTTACAAAGTGTCAGTTGACGGTGTTTTTAACATTCAAAAGACAAGGCAATGAATTGGAGGTAATGGAGAAATGATTAACTTTGCAGTCCATAAAAAAGGTTTGTTTTATGGACACCAAGTATATTTTCGTCACAGGCGGTGTCGTTTCCTCATTGGGAAAGGGCATCATTTCTGCCAGCATAGGTAAGTTGCTGCAGGCACGAGGCTACAAAGTCACCATCCAGAAGTTCGACCCCTATATCAACATCGACCCAGGTACGCTGAACCCCTACGAGCACGGCGAGTGCTACGTGACGGAGGACGGCTTCGAGACCGACCTCGACCTGGGGCACTACGAGCGGTTTACGGGCATCCGCACCACCCACAACAACAGTATCACGACAGGACGCATCTACCAAACGGTCATAGACCGCGAGCGTCATGGCGACTATCTGGGCAAGACCATCCAGGTGGTACCCCACATCACGGACGAGATCAAGCGGAGGATGCTGCGGGAGGGGCTGGACGAGAGCTTCGACTTCATCATCACCGAGGTGGGAGGCACTATCGGCGACATAGAGAGTGCGCCGTTCATGGAGGCCATCCGACAGTTGCGCTGGCAGCTGGGACGCAACGCCGTATGTGTGCACCTGACGTATGTGCCCTACCTGAAGGCTGCCGACGAGCTGAAGACCAAGCCCACCCAGCACTCGGTCAAGGAACTGCAGGGCATGGGTATCCAGCCCGACATCCTGGTGTTGCGCACGGAGCGCCACCTGGACGACCACCTGCGCATGAAGGTGGCCTCGTTCTGCAATGTCGACCTGGAGTGTGTGGTACAGAGCGAGGACATGGCGAGCATCTACGAGGTGCCGGTGAGCATGCAGAAGCAGGGACTGGATGCTGCCATCCTGCGCAAGACGGGCATACCTGTAGGTGAGACACCTGCCATGAAGCCCTGGCACGACTTTCTGGACAAGCAGCGCAAGGCAACCCGTGAGGTGCACATTGCACTGGTGGGCAAGTACGACCTGCAGGATGCCTACAAGAGCATCCGCGAGAGCCTGAACCTGGCTGGCATCTACAACGACGTGAAGGCAAAGATTCATTTCATCAACAGCGAGGAGCTGACGGCAGAAAACGTCGCCGCACTGCTGGACGGCATGGCGGGAGTGCTGATCTGTCCGGGGTTCGGGCAACGGGGCATTGAGGGAAAGATCATTGCTGCCGAATATGGGCGTACGCACGACCTTCCGACCTTCGGCATCTGCCTGGGCATGCAGATGATGGTCATTGAGTTTGCACGGAATGTGCTGGGCTACGAGGATGCCAACAGCAGCGAGATGTCGGCAGACACCAAGCACCCCGTCATCGACCTGATGGAGGAACAGAAAACGGTGACGAACATGGGCGGCACGATGCGACTGGGAGCCTACGACTGCGAGCTCACGGAAGGCAGCCGGGTCTGCGAGGCATACGGCAAGGAGACGCTGATCAAAGAGAGGCACCGGCACCGCTACGAGTTCAACAACCTGTATCAAGAGGCATACGAGGAGGCAGGCATGAAGTGTGTGGGTAAGAACCCTGCAGCCCATCTGGTGGAGATTGTCGAGATACCCGGCAAACGCTGGTACATCGGCACCCAGTTCCACCCCGAATACTCATCGACGGTGTTGCACCCCCATCCGCTGTTTATGGACTTTGTGAAAGCATGTACAAAATAGACCCATCCCCCCGACGAACGATATGGAGCAACTGAAACATGAGTGTGGTGTGGCGATGATACGGCTGCTGAAGCCGCTGAGCTACTACGAGCAAAAATACGGCACCAGCCGCTACGGGCTGGACAAGCTCTACCTGATGATGGAGAAACAGCACAACCGCGGTCAGGAGGGTGCGGGCATCGCCTCGGTGAGCCTGGACAACAAGCCCGGAACGGAATATATGTTCCGCGAGAAGGCGGAAGGAAAGAATGCCATCACGGAAATCTTCTCAAGGGTGACGGACGAGATGAAGGGCGAGCTGCTGATGGGGCACCTGCGCTACTCGACCACGGGCAAGAGCGGGCTAACATTTGTACACCCCTTCCTGCGCCGCAACAACTGGCGTGCGAAGAACCTCTGCCTGTGCGGCAACTTCAACATGACCAACATCGAGGAGGTCTTCCAGTTTCTGACCTCACAGGGGCAGTCGCCACGCATCTACGGCGACTCCTACATCACGCTGGAGCTGATGGGGCACCGGCTGGACCGCGAGGTGGAGCGACTCTACTCCGAAGCCAGGAAACAGGGGCTGGAAGGCACGGACATCACCGCCTACATAGACCAGCATGTGGAGATGGCCAATGTGCTGAAGACCACGATGACCCACTTTGACGGAGGCTACGTCATGTGCGGGCTGACAGGCTCCGGCGAGATGTTTGCCGTCCGCGACCCATGGGGCATCCGACCAGCGTTCTGGTACCAGGACGACGAGGTGGTGGTGCTGGCCTCTGAGCGTCCTGTCATCCAGACATGCTTCAACCTGCAGGCAGGGGACATCCGGGAACTGGAGCCCGGACAGGCGCTGATAGTCAGAAGGAATGGCGACAGCGGGCTGCAACAGATCATCCCCGCCCAGGAACGGAGTGCCTGCTCGTTCGAGCGCATCTACTTCAGCCGGGGCTCCGACCGCGACATCTACCTGGAGCGCAAACGGCTGGGCGAGCAACTGACTCCTGCCATCATGCAGTCCATCAGCAACGATGTAACCAACACAGTATTCTCATATATCCCCAACACTGCCGAGGTGTCGTTCTACGGCATGACCGACGGCATCCGCAAGCTCAATCATGACGTGCGCATAGAGAAAGTAGTCTGGAAGGACATCAAGCTGCGCACCTTCATCTCTGACGGTGCTGAGCGCAACGACCTGGCAGCCCACGTATATGACATCACCTACGGCTCGCTGCGCCCCTACGAGGACAACCTGGTCATCATCGACGACAGCATAGTCCGGGGCACGACGCTGAAGGAAAGCATCTTCAAGATTCTGGACCGCCTGCATCCGAAGAAGATCATCATGGTCAGCTCGTCGCCACAGATACGCTATCCCGACTACTACGGCATCGACATGTCGCGGCTGGAAGAGCTCTGTGCCTTCCGCGCAGCCATGGAGCTGATCAGGGAGCGGGGCATGCAGCAGCTGACGGACGAGACCTACCGGAAGTGCAAGACAGCGCCGCTGGAAGCCAATCACGTCCGGGCCGTCTATGCGCCCTTCACCATCGATGAAATCAACCACAAGATTGTGGAGATGCTTCGTCCCGAAGGCATGCAGGCACCCGTTGAACTGGTGTTCCAGAGTATTGAGGGGCTGCACAAGGCATGTCCCAACCACCCGGGCGACTGGTACTTCACCGGCCGTTATCCTACACCTGGGGGAATACGCCTCTGCAACGAGGCTTTCGTAAACTATGTGGAATCTCAAAAAAAGTAATATATTATGTGTGGAATAGTAGCAATCCTAAACGTCAAGGAACAGACAGCAGAACTGCGTCAGAAGGCCTTGAAGATGAGTCAGAAAATCCGCCACCGCGGTCCAGACTGGAGTGGTATATACTGCGGCGGGAGTGCCATCCTCGCCCATGAGCGACTGAGCATCGTCGACCCCGAGAGCGGCGGACAGCCCCTCTATGCGCCCGACAAGAAACAGGTGCTGGCCGTCAATGGCGAAATCTATAACCACCAGGAAATCCGTCGCCGCTATGCCGGACAGTACGACTTCCAGACGGGCAGTGACTGCGAGGTCATCCTGGCACTCTATCGCGACAAGGGCATCGGCTTTCTCGAAGAGCTCAGCGGCATCTTCGCCTTTGTGCTCTACGACGAAGAACGCGACGAGTTCCTCATAGCCCGCGACCCCATCGGCGTCATACCGCTCTACATCGGTTACGACAGCGACGGCACCGTCTATGTGGCATCAGAACTGAAAGCACTCGAAGGCCAGTGCGAACGCTATGAGCCCTTCCTGCCCGGACACTACTATTGGAGCGGCGAGGCCTCGATGCAGCGCTACTACCAACGTGACTGGATGGAGTATGACAAGGTGAAGGACAACCCTGCCAGCGTCGAAGCCATACACGATGCGCTGGAGGATGCCGTCAAGCGTCAGCTGATGTCTGATGTGCCCTACGGAGTATTGCTCTCCGGCGGACTCGACTCCTCCGTCATCTCTGCCATTGCCCAGATATTCTCCGAGCACCGCATTGAGGACGACAGCAAGAGCAAAGCCTACTGGCCCCGTCTGCACTCCTTCGCCGTGGGACTGAAGGGTGCTCCCGACCTGGACAAGGCACGACTGGTGGCAGACCACATAGGCACCGTACACCATGAGATCAACTACACCATCCAAGAAGGACTTGACGCCATACGTGACGTCATCTACTATATCGAGACCTACGACGTCACGACTGTCCGTGCCTCAACACCCATGTACCTGCTGGCTCGCGTCATCAAGTCGATGGGCATCAAGATGGTGCTCTCGGGCGAGGGGGCCGACGAAATATTCGGCGGCTACCTCTACTTCCACAAGGCTCCGTCTGCCAAGGACTTCCACGAAGAGACCGTTCGCAAGCTCTCCAAGCTCCACCTCTACGACTGTCTGCGTGCCAACAAGAGTCTGTCGGCCTGGGGCGTTGAGGGGCGCGTGCCTTTCCTCGACAAGGAGTT
>DEWO01000155.1:0-1557 GCA_002363695.1 Prevotella sp. UBA3208 | reverse complement strand
CTGGATGTCGCCATGCGCACCAATCCCGAGGCGAAGATGTGTCCCGGGACAACCATCGAGAAGAAGATAGTCCGCGAAGCCTTTGCCGACCTGCTGCCCGAGGCTGTGGCTTGGCGACAGAAGGAGCAGTTCTCGGATGGTGTCGGCTATTCATGGATTGATACCCTCAAGGCCGTAACGACGGCAGCGGTTTCCGACGAGCAGATGGCTCACGCTGCAGAGCGTTTCCCCATCAATCCGCCTAAGAACAAGGAGGAGTACTACTATCGCAGCATCTTCGCCGAGCACTTCCCCAGCGACTCTGCCGCCCGCAGCGTACCCTCGGAAGCCAGTGTGGCTTGCTCTACCGCCATTGCCCTCGAGTGGGATGCCGCCTTCCGCAATATGAATGATCCCTCAGGCCGTGCCGTCAAAGGTGTCCATGAAATGGCGTATTAGCAATTAAGCGACAAAATACTGATGACATTTCGGCTGTTCATACATCTTTAGTATAAATAAAAGTATATACTTAAAAGACTATGAACACAAAAGAATTGGAACTGTTGGCGGAGAAGAACCGCAAACGGTTGGTTGAGGTGGTGTATGCCGCCAAGGCCGGCCACATTGGTGGCGACCTGTCGTGCCTGAACGTGATGACGGCACTGTATTTTGACGTGATGAAGAATATAGACCCCGGCCAGACAGTGCCGGCACACGGAGGACGCGGCATGGGCAATCCCGCACGCGACCGTTTCGTGCTGTCGAAAGGCCACTGCGTGGAGGCATTGTACGTGACGCTGGAGGCCAAGGGATTCCTGAAGCCCGAGGTGCTGGACACGCTGGGCAAGTTTGGCTCCATCCTGAGCGGACATCCCACCATCGAGGTTCCCGGCATCGAGGTGAACAGCGGTGCACTGGGTCACGGACTGCCCATCGGCGTAGGCATGGCCATTGCCGCCAAGATGGACAAGCAGCCGTGGCGCACCTTCGTCATGATGGGCGACGGCGAGCAGGGCGAGGGCAGCATCTACGAGGCTGCCATGGCCGGCAGCAAGTACAAGCTGGACAACTTAGTGGCTATTATCGACCGTAACCATCTGCAGATTAGCGGTGACACAGAGGACGTCATGCCCATCGACTCCATCAAGGAGCGCTGGAGCGCCTTCGGCTGGGATGTCATCGAGATGAACGGTGACTCCATGGAGGACATCGTGAAGACCTTCCACGCCATTGACTACACGAACCAGAAGCCTCACCTGCTGGTGTCGAACACCACCAAGGGCCGTGGCGTCAGCTTCATGGAAGGCATAGCCAAGTGGCACCACGGCGTGCTGAACGAAGAGCAGTGCCGTGACGCCGTGAAGGAGATTGAGGCCCGCATTGCCGCCTTGGAAGCATAACCCCCGAAACATCGAAACAACAAAAAAACAAGAAAAAAACTATGATAGCTTGTAGAAAACAATTTACCGACACGCGGCTGGAACTGGCACGTGAAGACAAGAATATCGTTGCCGTAACCACTGACGCACGTGGCTCGGTGACACTGGGAGACTATGCTGCTGCACTGCCCGAGCAGTT
>DEWO01000016.1:10566-11191 GCA_002363695.1 Prevotella sp. UBA3208 | reverse complement strand
GTCCAAACTGCGTGCGCAAGGAGAATAATTACTTGAATCCCAAGTTCGCTGTTTCTATGGGCTCCGATGGCATTGCTACCTGTGGAAAGTGTGGTAAGAAGTATGACCTGAACAATGGAGGAATCATCCAGAACGGAAAAGAGGGCGACGTGGGGCTGGAGAAATATCTGGCTACGACAACAGGCCCTTATGGCTACCTCTTTGCAGGAACTAAACGATAAAAGATAAGAAAAAATTTGGTTGTAAGGTAAATTTTTCCTAACTTTGCAGCCGCTAAGGTCGCCGCGATGGTGGAATGGTAGACACGAGGGACTTAAAATCCCTTGGCCATAAAGGCTGTGCGGGTTCGAGTCCCGCTCGCGGCACAAGTATTTTAGAATGTACTCCAGAAAATGTTCCAAGCCGTGGAATGAAATGTTTCAAGGCTTGGAACATTATTTCTTAAAGGCCGTCTAAGCGATAGCAGGGGCTGGTCTTTTCGTGTTATTATCACCCTGCTTTTCGGACTGAGCCCTAAATTATATGAGTAGTCCTCTCTCTTACTCCAGCGGAATCTCTGGATGCTGGACGGCCAGTGGCAGGTCTTTCTGTGAGAGGTAGAACATATAGAGGATGACGGGCTTCG
>DEWO01000016.1:833-10508 GCA_002363695.1 Prevotella sp. UBA3208 | reverse complement strand
CGGTTCTCGCCGTGGTGGATGGTGTTCACCATTTCCACGACGGGCTCGCCCTCATGGACGGTCTTCTCCTTTCCGTCCTGTCCGATGATGGTCAGCTCGCCCTGCACCAGTATGCCGTAGTTCATCACGGGATGATGGTGCCAGCCCAGCTTCTGCCCGGCGGGGAACACATACTTCATGGCCACCAGCTCCGGGCGGCCCTGCAGATAGTCGGGCAGCTCCACGCCGTCCCAGCTCTGCGAGGTGCGAATCAGCTCGGTTGACACCACCTGCTGTACGGGGTTGTCCTCCTGTGCCTTGGCCTCCTTACAAGATGTCAAACAAAATGTTGTGCCGTAGATGGTAAGGGTGGCGGCGAGCACCCAATTCATAATCTTCATAGTCTTCGTCTTAATTTTATAGATAATCTGTTATCTCGGTGCTGCAAAGATACAACTATTTCCCCTAATATCCAAGGATATCCGAGATTATTTATCCGTTTGTGTCAGTAACCACACCTTGTGCGAATGGGTGCCTCGGGTGGTGATGCCCGAGGTGGGGTCGGCTACGATTTGGCGTAGGTCCTTCGAGGCAACAGAGCGGCTCTGAAGGGTGGCATTAGCATAGTCGTAGAGCGTCATGAATCCCTTCTGCGCTATGATGGCTCTGGCTCTTGCCACGCGTTCCTCGCGGCTGAGCTTTGTACGCCGAGGCACCTGGATGCCGGCCTCGCCACGCTCGAATTGAGCCTCTTTGTTCATCGCCCGCAACAACTTCTGGTCGGGCTTGAAGTTGATGCCTTTGATGCAGACGTGTCGGTATTTTGTTTTCGGACTGTCATGTGGGTTGTTCTTTTCTGCCTTTTCCGACGGGCTTGACTCATCGAAGCCCAGCGACAGCGAGAACACGCCCAGGCCGTCTATCTTGAGGTTGTGCCCCAGCGGCATCCAGTTTTTCATCACCGACACCAGTGCATCGAGGACGGCTCTGATTGTGCCTTCGCTGAAATTGCCGGCATAGACGCGCATGTGCTGTATCACCGCCTCGTAGTCGTGTAGCGAGTAGGTTTCCATCTTTGGAAACACGACTTTCTTCCCGTCGGTCATCTCCCCAGGGAGTTCATGCAAAGTGTATTTTGTCATAAGCCATTTTGTTTTTGTTGTTAATACGCTGTGTTTTTGTTTTTCTCTTACTTGCTTTTTTATGTTTCTGCGCCGAGAACTTATGTTTCCGCGGCTGGAACTTGTGTTTCTGCACCGCGGACTTATGTACTTCGGCCGAGAACATAGACTTTCCAGTTGCAAAATTACATTTTTTCCTTGATACTACAAAATTTATCTTATTGTTTTTTCTGTTTTTCGGCGCAACCATCGGACAACAGTGGTAGTTAGAGCGAGGGTAGGCTATGGGGGCGCTTCCTTTTCGGTTTACGAGAGAAAATCAGATGAATATTTGGTACTTACGTGGTTTTTGTGTATCTTTGCCACCAAAATTGTAATTAGTATACTATTATGAAAACTGTAAAGACATTCCTTTTGGCAGCAGCCGCTGGGCTGTTGGCTTCCTGCTCAGGTAAGCTGGGAGCACTCTCGAGTGACAATTTCAAGGTAACCCCCAATCCGCTGGAGACGGAGGCTGGTCAGGTAACGGCAACCATCAATGGTACGTTCCCTGAGAAGTATATGAACAAGAAGGCTGTGGTGCGTGTGATACCCCAGTTGCAGTATGTCAAGAATGGCTCGCTGCAGGTGGTCCAAGGACAGCCTGCTACATTCCAGGGCGAGAAGGTGCTGGGTAACAACCAGACCATTTCGTATATCTTGGGCGGCCACTACACGATGAAGACCACTTTCCCCTACAATGACGCCATGCGCGAGAGTGACCTCTATCTGACTTTCGACGCCAAGATTGGTAAGAAGCAGGTTCAGGTGCCGTCGGTGAAGGTGGCTGACGGTGTGATTGCTACCAGTGAGCTGTATCATCAGACGCTGTTGCAGTCAAAGGGCTGTCTGGCTCAGGACGGCTTCCAGCGCATAGTCGCCCAGAAGCAGGATGCCAACATCCGCTTCCTTATCCAGCAGGCTGAACTGCGCAAGAGTGAGTTGAAGACGGGCTCTGTACAGGAGTTCGTGGCTCTGCT
Source organism: Prevotella sp. UBA3208 (assembly GCA_002363695.1). The sequence continues at coordinate 8,389 of DEWO01000016.1, read as the reverse complement.
GAAGCGTATCAGTCAGGAGAAGGAGACCTTGCAGCTGCAGAACGTAGAGGTGTCGGCATACGCTTCTCCGGACGGTGGCTATGAGTTGAACGAGAAACTGGCCAACAAGCGCCAGCAGAATGCCGAGGGCTACGTGAAGCAGCAGATGAAGCAGGCCAAGGTGAAAGGAGACATCGAGGCCAGCTATACCGCTCAGGACTGGGAGGGATTCCAGGAGCTGGTGGCTGCATCGAACATCCAGGACAAGGATGTCATCCTTCGTGTGCTCTCCATGTATAAAGACCCTGAGGAGCGTGAGCAGCAGATTAGGAATATGAGCGCTGGTTTCCGCGAGTTGGCTGACGGCATCCTGCCCGAACTGCGCCGCGCCCGTCTGACCATCAACTACGACGTAGTGGGACGTAGCGACCAGCAAATCAAGGACCAGCTGAAGCAGGATGCCAACAAGCTCAGCGTGGAAGAGATGCTCTATGCTGCAACCCTGACCAACGACAATGCTGAAAAGGAGCGTATCTATAAGCAGACCACTCAGCTCTATGCCGACGATGTACGTGCCTACAACAATCTGGCAACCCTCGCTTGGCAGAAGGGTGACTACCAGCTGGCCAGCCAGTATCTGGAGAAGGCAAAGGCGGTCAATCCCAACTGTCCTGAGGTGTATGCCAACCTGGGTATGCTGGCTCTGCAGAAGGGTGATGTCCAGCAGGCAGAGACGCTGATTGGCAAGGCTGCCGGTGCCTACAATCTGGCTGAGGCACTGGGCAATCTGCACTTGGCTCAGGGCAACTACGTGCTGGCTGCTCAGGATTTGAGCAAGACCATCTCGAACAGTGCCGGTCTGGCTCAGCTGCTGACCAAGGACTATGCCAACGCAGCCCAGACGCTGAGAGCCGTCAAGCCCGCTGATGCATGGACGGACTACCTGCAGGCTTTGGTATGTGCTCGTCAGGGCAATGACGGCATGGTAGGCTACTTCCTGCGCCAGGCCGTAGAGAAAGATCCCAAGATGGCTGATTTCTCAAAGAAAGACCTTGAGTTCAAGAACGTGAAGTAAATATGAAGTAAGGAGGCTCTGAAGGTATGAAACGGCTATTCCCCTTTTACCTTTTTACCCTTTTACTTCTATCCTGTGGCGTCGATGGCGATAAGTTCCGGCTGGAAGGCCGTCTGCGCAACATACACATGGGTGAGTTCTGGGTGTATAGCACCGATGGTGCCATCAATGGCATTGACACCATCAGTGTGCGTGAGGGACGTTTTGCCTATGAGATAGAGTTGCGCTCGCCAACGACACTGATTGTCATTTTCCCCAACTACTCTGAGCAGCCTGTCTTTGCAGAGCCAGGTGAAGCAGTGGAAATCAAGGGCGATGCCTCGCACATGAGGGAGATGGTCATCAACGGTACGGACGACAACGAGGAGATGACCAGGTTGCGTCAGGAACTGAACAAGCTGATGCCTCCTGAGATACCTAAGCGTGTAGAGGCTTTCGTCAGGGAGAACCCTCAGTCTGAGGTCAGCGTCTATCTGGTGCAACGCTATTTCATGCAGGAAAATCCTGATTACAAGAAAGCCAACGAGCTGGTGAAGCTGATGATTGCAGCACAGCCCAACAACGGAAGGCTCATCAAGTGGAGAAAGGAACTGCCCGACCTCAGTAGTGGTCAGACGAACAGCCGCTTGAAGAACTTCTCGGCCAAGGATGTCAAGGGGCGCGTGGTCACTCAGCAAGACCTGATGCGCAAGGTCAATGTGGTGACGGCATGGGCTACCTGGAACTACCAGAGCATAGACATGCAGCGACGCCTGCAGAGGCTGAAGGAAGACTATGGCGACAAGTTGGGTGTGGTGAGCATCTGTCTGGACGGCCGTCCTGCTGATGTCAAGCAACGTGTGGAACGCGACTCTGTGCCCTGGAAAACGGTGTGCGACGGTCGCCTGTGGCAGTCGCCCCTGTTGGCCCAGTTCGGAATCGCTGACGTGCCCACCTGTCTGGTCATCAATGGTAGCGGTACGATTGTCGCACGTGATCTGGCACCAGATAAGCTGGAGGAGAAAATCAAACAAATGTTGAAATAGAAATCCAAATAGAAACCCCATGAGTAACGAACGTCAAAACGCTTTTCAGGAGGTCAACGAGAGTTATACGATGGCTGAGGCTATTGCCGAGGCCCAACGCTGTCTGCACTGCAAGGTGCCGCAGTGCAAGAAGGGATGCCCCATCAGCAACGATATTCCCGACTGGATACATGAGTTGAAGAAAGGCAATCTGGGCAATGCCATCAGCATCATCCGTGCCAAGAGCAACTTGCCCGCCGTCTGTGGCCGCGTGTGTGCACATGAGAAACAGTGCGAAGGCAACTGTGTGCTGGGAAAGAAAGGGCAGCCCGTCAACATTGGCAAACTGGAGCGCTTTGTGGCCGATTTCGATTCTGAGAACGGGCTCACTCATGAGGATGTCGTGGAGAAAACCCGTGGCAAGGTGGCTGTCATCGGTGCCGGCCCGTCGGGCATCACGGTGGCTGGCGACTTGTCGCGCATGGGCTTTGCCGTCGAGATATTCGAGATGGAGGCCCAGTGCGGTGGTGTGCTGCGCTATGGCATTCCAGAGTACCGTCTGCCAAAAGAGGTGGTAGCCCGCGAGATACGCTATATTGAGAAAATGGGTGTCGTCATCCATCGTAAGACCCATGTCGGTGTAGAGATAACGGTTGACAGCCTCTTTGCACAGGGCTTTGACGCCGTCTTTATCGGTACGGGACTGAGCAAACCCAAGTCTTTGGAGATTCCCATCTGGCAGAACGGACGCTGTATCTCAGAGGGTGAAGGGGCCGTCAAGTGCGAGCATCTGAAGCGCGTGCGACTGGCCACCCACTTCCTGCGTCGTGTAGAACTGATACAGGAAGGCTTTATGAAGCGCGACGAGTTGCCTGTGGACGAGGGCGCAAAGATATTTGTCATCGGCTGTGGCAATACGGCAATGGATGCCTCACGCACCGCTCTGCGCATCGGTGCCTCAAGGGTGGACGTCGTCTATCATAAAGGTATCGACACCATGTCGGCCCTGCGTGCCGAGTATGACGACGCTGTCAAGGAGGGCGTGAACTTCGACTGGTGGAGTGCCGTCAAGGAAATCCATGTGGACGACCAGATGGACATTACCGAAATAGTATTGGAGACCCGTGAGCCTGATAAGGAGCCTGTCTGCCAGACACTGCCTGCCAGCAACGTCATCTTTGCCATCGGTGCAACGCCGGCTACCAAGATTGTGCGTACCACATCAGGGTTGGACAATGATGAACATAATTTCCTGATAACCCGCGAGGTGCCCTATGGCATGACCACCCGCAAGGGTGTGTTTGCCGGTGGTGACGTGGTGGGACGTCAGGCTACTGTAGTCCACGCCATGCAGGATGCCAAGCGCGTGGCTGAGGGTATTGCCCAGTATGTGGATGCTGTAAAGCTGATGGAAGCAATTTCTTAACTGTGGAAAAAAATGAGTAAGCTGGTAAAGTGGTTAATAAGGACTGCCTGTGGATTGGTAGGTATAGTTGTGGTTCTGCTGATAGCAGGCTTCTGTGTGCTGAACACCTCGTGGTTGCAAGAAAAGCTGTTGCGCCAGGCTACGACGCTGTTGCAGGAGAAACTGGGAACCAATGTACAAATAGACAGCGTGAGCATTGACCTGCTGACGCTGGATGCCAAGCTCTATGGGCTAAGCGTGGATGACCGCCAGCAGCGCAAGATGCTAAGGCTGGAGTTCCTGCAGGCCGATGTCGATGTCTGGGCTCTGCTGTCCGATAAGATCCGTGTGTCCAAAGCCAGTATCGAGGGCCTCGATGCCCAACTGTTCAAGGCTCCCAAGGACTCGCTGACACCCGACACCGTAGCCAACTTCCAGTTTGTCATTGATGCCTTTAAGTCTCAGAAGAAGAAGGATGCAACAGCGAAGAAGGTTCCTGCCGACTCTGCACACAAGAAACAGCTTGACTTCGCTATAGACAAGGTGAAGATTGAGCGCATCGGGGTACGTTTCAACAGCGACACCATGTCACTCGGTAAGTTGGAACTTTTGCAGACGCACGACGGACATTATAAAGGTGAGATAGAAGGACTGAGGAGACAATGGGAGCGCAAGAACAAGAAAGGACAGCTGGTAAGCCACGATCTGGCGGTTACCCAGATAGAATACTACGAAGAGGGCGGAGAAAGACTGCTGAACCTAAACCGTGTCAACTATAAGACCAACAACCACAGCCCTCGTAAGAATGCCAACAAACCCAAGCGCGGTTTCTTCGACGTGGGACACTTCAATATATGGGCTGACCTGAAGGTAGCCGTTGACCGCATCGAGAATGGTACGGTGCACGGCTGGCTGCGTGAGTGTACGGCTCAGGACACCATTTCCGGCATCGACATCCGTAAGTTGCAGTGTGAGGTGACGGCCAATAAAGAAGGCATGAGACTGGAAGACTTCCAGCTTCAGCAGGGTGAGGGCACCAAGCTCCATTTCGTGCGTGGCGATATGCACTTCCCCAACAAGAAGACAGGTGCCAAGTTCTCCTTCTTCACCTCTACCATTGGTGGAACGGCCATTCTGAAGGACATCTCGCGCCCCTTTGCTCCCGTGTTGCGCAACTTTACGTTGCCTCTGAACCTCAGTGTACGTATGGATGGTGATGCCGAAGGCTTGCGCTTCCGTAATGTGGTGGTGACACGTCCCAACGGTCTGGTGAACATCAAAGGTTCTGGATTTATCACCGGCTTGAAAAACAAGTACGACCTGAAAGTGCACTTCAATATCCCCAGTGCCGTCGTCAAAGGTGATGAAAAGGAGCGCATCATCAATCAGTTTGTCGTTCGGAAGTTCATGATGAAGCAGCTCAATGCTTTGGGGACGCTCAATATTGTCGGCTCGTTCGACGTGCTCTATAAACTGGTCAAGTTCCAGGGACGAGTCAACACAAAGGCAGGAAACATCGGTTTCCGCTTTGACATCAATGCGCTGACTAAGTACCTGACCGGTCATGCAGAGGCTGACTATCTCAAGTTAGGCGAGGTCATGGGTATGCCCGACATTGGCCCCGTTACCGCCAAGGCTGACTTTAAGTTCGATATCTCCAAGCCCCGTACAGCCATCATGCGTAAGAAACTGGGAGGCAAACTGCCCATTGGCGAGGTCAAGGCCCATGTGGACGAAGCCAAGTACAAGTTCATTAAGGTCACCAACCTCGATGCCAGCATTGTCAGCAACGGTGCTATAGCCGAGGGCGAATTGTTCACACCCGGTAAGTTTGCCGACATCAGCTGCACCTTCTCCTTCACCAATACCAACGAGATGCAGAAGACCAAGATCAAACCTCGTCTCAGGTTCAATATCTTCGGTACGAAGAAGACCGTCGCAGAGCGACACCAGGAGGCCAAGGAGAAAGCCGCCCGCAAGGAGCAGGAAGCCAAGGAGAAGGCTGCCCGCAAGGAGCAGAAGGCCAAAGAGAAGGCTGCCCGCAAGGAGCAGGAAGCCAAGGAGAAAGCCGCCCGCAAGGAGCAGAAGGCCAAAGAGAAAGCTGCCCGCAAGGAGCAGAAAGCCAAGGAGAAGGCAGCCAAAAAGGCTGCCAAGGAAGCCGAGAAAGCCGCTAAGGAAGCCGAGAAAGCTGCCAGGAAAGCTGCAAAAGAAGCCGCCAAAAAGGCTACCACACTCGTCGGGTCCGGCTGTCAGCCGACAAAAACACCTTGCTGCGTTGTGGTAGATTATCAACTGGGATGAAATCAACCGTCGTTTAGGGTAATTGAGCAATGACGGCAACAGAGATTATTCAGTATATGGAATCGCTGCGCAATGAAGAACAGCGACGAGTGCTGATGGGATTCTTCAAGACGGCTCCTGGGAATTACGGCTATGGTGATGAGTTTCTGGGCATCAAGGTCCCGCAGACACGGGAAACCGTAAGGGCTGCAGCAAAAGATACGCCCCTGAGCGAGATTCCTGCATTGCTGATGTGCCGATGGCACGAGGTTCGACTCTGTGGAATGCTGATGCTCGTCTGGCATTTCGAGCGGCAGGCCACCAAACGGTTTATCCATGATAGCGAGGCCATCAAGAAGCGCGACGAAATCCTAATGCTCTACCTGAAGTATGCCAAGCAGGCTAATAACTGGGATTTGGTGGATATGTCGGCACCGAAGATTCTTGGGCATTGGCTAATGTTGCCATCAGCTCTTGGTGACAGAGACTATAAGATAAGAGTTCTCGACCAATTAGCCACCAGCTTCTGTCTATGGGAACAGCGCATGAGTATCGTCTGCACGTGGAAGACCTCGCAACTGGGCGATGCGTCGTGGTGCCTGCGCTATGCCGAGGTCCATCTGCACCATCCACACGACCTGATGCACAAGGCTGTCGGTTGGATGCTCCGCGAGATGGGCAAGCGGGTGTCAATGGACTTGTTGAGAGACTTTCTGCACCAACATGCCCACGAGATGCCTCGCACTGCTTTGCGCTATGCCATTGAAAGGATGGATGAGCAGGAACGGAAATACTGGATGAGCAGGCATTGAATCTACACAAGGCATTTCTTCATTTGTGAGAGTTGGGCAAAGGGTGCGGCTTGTGTCTCACAGTGGAATCGAGCATTTTCCTCTCTGGGCAATGCCTTTGAGAGTCTTATGCATATGAATACGCTGATTCCTACATAGCCCGAAATTTGCAGTTTTCACAATTATGTGCCATAATTCTCTTAAAGTATTGTAATGTTGGCTGCAAAGATACGAATAATAGAGGGAAAATGAGTACCTTTGCAGTGTGTTTTAATAGAATTTGTGAAATAAGCGTATGGCAGAAAACATATTAGCATGATAGAGCAATTTGAAGAGTAATTACACCAGGACTTGCACCAGTTCTTTTCCAAAACATTTTCTAAACTCACTTTCAAAGTTCGGAGTCAGGATGCCTTTGCCCATAGCTTCACGAATCTCCTGCATCGTCCAGAATCGACCACCATCCAGTTCTTCCTTAGACGGATGGATCTCTCCATCGTAAGTAGTTCTGTTTACATAGACCAGTTCCCGTTCTCGCTTACTCTCAAAAACATACTTGTCAACGAACTCTGGAAGGAAGTCTGTAATGTCTAATTCTTCACGGACTTCACGACGCAATGCTTTTTCTGGTGTCTCACCATAGTCAATATGACCACCAACTGCTGTGTCCCACTTCCCCGGCTGTATGTCTTTCCACTCAGGTCGTCGCTGTAGATATATCTCACCCTTGGAATTGAACACATGAAGATGTACTACAGGGTGAAGCAGCTTGATTCCGCTATGGCACTCGCCCCTTGTTGCAGTGCCGATAACCTGCCCGCTTTCGTCTACTATTGGGAATATCTCTTGCTGATTATCCATATGTAAATATTTGGTGTTTTTTTCTATATTCCCCTTTCTGCCCAGTCGCCTCTGTCTAGGTTGCGATAGCCGATGGCTTCCGCGATGTGCTGGGCTTGCACCTTCTCGCTGCCTTCAAGGTCGGCAATGGTGCGGGCGACCTTGAGGATGCGGCTGTAGGC
>DEWO01000016.1:0-764 GCA_002363695.1 Prevotella sp. UBA3208 | reverse complement strand
TTCAGGCGCTCCATGGCCATGCGCAGCATGTCAAGGCTGGCGGCATCAGGCTCTGCAAACTGATGGAGCATACGCTCGGTCATCTGGGCGTTGCAGTGAATACCCTTGAAATCTTTGAAGCGAGCTTCTTGGATTTGTCTTGCCTTGATCACTCTTTCACGTATCTTTTCGCTTGGTTCGCCCGGCTGCATCTGCGAGAGCTGGGCAAAGGGCACGGCTTGTATCTCACAGTGGATGTCAATGCGGTCGAGTAGGGGACCGCTGATTTTGTTCATGTAGCGCTGTATCTGGCCTGGTGTGCACACGCAGTTGTGCGTGGGGTCGCCATAGTAGCCGCAAGGGCATGGGTTCATCGAGGCAATGAGCATGAATGAACAGGGATACTCTACGTTGTACTTGGCACGGCTGATGGTTATCTTACGGTCTTCCAGCGGCTGACGCAGCACCTCAAGCACACTACGCGACAGTTCCGGCATTTCGTCCAGGAAGAGTACGCCATTGTGGGCCAGCGAGATTTCACCTGGTTGCGGATTGTTGCCGCCACCCACTAGAGCCACCTGCGAAATGGTATGGTGAGGGGCGCGGAAGGGCCGTTGGCTGATAAGGCTCGTATCACGGCTCAGCTTGCCCGCCACAGAGTGTATCTGAGTCGTCTCTAAACTCTCTGCTAATGACAGCGGAGGAAGGATAGAGGGCAGACGCTTGGCCAGCATCGACTTACCGCTGCCTGGCGGACCTATCATGATGAGGTTGTGGCCTCCGGC